>JAAFHN010000505.1 GCA_013298415.1 Comamonadaceae bacterium | reverse complement strand
GCAGCGCGAGTGGGGGCAAGATTTGATCACCAGCTGGAACAAGGCGGGCTGGTTTGCCTCGCCTCAGCGCGTGGGCGATCTGATTTCCCCGCTGATCGGTGCAAAAGCAGGCGAAGTGGTGGCCACCGACTCGATTTCAGTGAACCTCTACAAGCTGCTCTATGCTGCGATATCCATAGCAGAGAATACCCAAGATAACCGGACAGAGGGGGGAAATCACCTTGATCGGGACCCTGCCTCAGATAGAAGCCCGTTCGCCCTGAGCTTGTCGAAGGGCATGCCAAGGGCTTCGACAAGCTCAGCCCGAACGGACAGGCCGGCACATCTGGGACATGGTTCTAATCAGGAAAATTGCTCAAAAACTGTGCTCTCGGAGCGCGAAAACTTCCCCACAGACCTGTACATCGCCCAATCGCTTTGCCGGGCCCGCGGCTGGGAGCTGGAACTGGTTGAAACCGCCGAGCTGCCCGCCGCGATGGCCAAGCGCCCCGCCATCGTGATGCTCACGCATGTGAACTACCGCACTGGCGCGATGCACGACATGGGCGCGCTCACCGCCCAGGCTCAGGCGGCGGGCAGCCTCGTGATCTGGGATTTGGCCCACAGCGCAGGCGCTGTGGAAGTGGATTTGCACGGCGCAAACGCCGATTTCGCAGTGGGCTGCGGCTACAAATACTTGAATGGCGGCCCGGGTTCACCCGCCTTTTTGTGGGTGCACCCGCGGCACGTGAGCGCCTTTGACCAACCGCTTTCCGGTTGGTGGGGCCACGCCGCACCCTTCGCGTTCACGCCCGACTACACAGCAGCCCCCGGCATTGCCCGCTACCTCTGCGGCACCCAGCCCATCCTTTCGATGGCCGCGCTGGAAGTAGGCTTGGAATGCTTTGCAGCGGCCGAAAAGTTCGGCGGCATGGCCGCGCTGCGCCAAAAAAGCCTAGCTTTGACGCGCTACTTCGCCGAGGCTGTGATGGCCCAATGCGCCAACCACGGCCTGCGCATCGTCTCGCCTCAAAGCGATGCCGAACGCGGCTCCCAAGTCTGCATCACCCGCGACACCGGCGATACCGCGGCCGACTCAGCCTTCGGCTATGCCATCGTCCAAGCCCTGATCGCCAGAGGCGTGATCGGCGACTTCCGCGCCGGTCACCCCCCCATCATGCGATTTGGCTTTGCGCCGCTTTACATCGGATTCCAAGACGCCCAGCGCGCGGCCGACCACCTGGCCGAGGTGCTCCAAAGCGGGGAGTGGCAGCAGGCCAAATTCAATGCACGCTCAGAAGTCACCTGACTTTGTTCGAAATTGTTTGGCCGCTGTCGGCGCTTCCTGCGCGAGCGACATGAAAATGCGCCCAATGACGCAGAGAGGCACCCGAAATCCCAAGCGGCTCAACCGATGGTTAAGCGAGCTTGTCCGCTTCTGGGTGGCCCTCCACATCGCCATTGCAGCGCTCACAGCGGCTGGCTACGCGGTGGCAAGCGAGCGGAGCCCAGCCGCTGCCGCTCAGCCGCGCGATCAAATCACGCTGCCCCACGCCATCAGTTTTGTGGCGTTGCCTGCCAACTCCCCGCCGGAACCCCAACAACTCCTCGACTCGCCCCTGCTGCAACGCTTTGCTGCGCTGCCACCCGGAGCGCCCTTGCCAACCCACAGCCTGCAAGACGTGTGGCTGAAGATCGAGCTGCCCGCACAAACTCCAGCTTCAACCTGGTTGCTGCAAATTCCCAGGCTTTTTCTCAAAAAAGCCACATTGTTTCAGCGCAATGATGAACAAGTGCCAGTTTGGAGTCAACAATCGGCAGGACTCGATATGCCCAATGCCGATTGGCCTGCACGTGGCCGAGCTCCGCAATTCGTGGTGAGCACGCGCCCTGATCGAGCACAAACGCTGTTTTTGCGCTTGCAGCACGACTCTGCCATCACCGAGAGCGTGAATTTCATTCACGCAAAAGACATCGGATTCACGGTATTGACCAGGGGCGCATTCAATGGCTTGATCATCGGTATATTTTCCATCCTCACCCTGGTTGGCATCGTGAGTTGGATTCTGCTGAAGAACACACAGTTGGCCTGGTTTTCATTGCTCAGTGGGCTATCCATGTTTGGCTTGCTCTGTGTGGTTGGATTCATGGCCATTCGGGTCTGGCCGCACTCGGTCTACCTGGCAAAAACTGCCCACCTGGTGATTCCGCTGCTTGCAGTTGCGGCATTGATTCGCTTTTTGATGTCTGTGAGCTACATGGCAGATTTGGCGAAGCGACTCAATACAGGCTGTTGGATCGCGATTGCAGCTTGTTTTGCGGCAGCGGCGCTGGTTTTGAGCAATCCCGAGGCAGCCTTCCCGTGGTGGATGGCCGTCTTGCCGCTCACCCTCTTTGGTGTACTCGCTTGCACGGCCAGGGTGGCATGGCGCTCACAGCCCTGGCTGTGGTGGGTGGTGCTCAGTGTATTGCCAGCCGCCATTGCGATATGCCTGCGCTTGGGATACAGCATGGGATGGGACCTGTCGATCGAGTTGATTCAGTTGGCGCTCACGCTCTCGATGGGCTTGGGCCTGATTGCCCTCTACATCATCCTGATCTGGAATCAAATCCACCGGCGAACCGCGTGGGGCCACGAGCTGCTGGCCGAAATGCGCGAGGCCTCCACAGGCCTGTGGACCAAAGAAGTGGCCATGATTCGCTTTGCTCATTTCATCGGCAGAAGCAAGCGCTTCGACCATTCTTGCGCCGCGATTCTCGTTCGTTGGACCGACTACGAAGAATTTTTGAAAATCGGATTGGCAAGCA
>JAAFHN010000067.1 GCA_013298415.1 Comamonadaceae bacterium | reverse complement strand
GTTTTCCACCAAGGTGAGCAAGGTGAGCGAAGGAATTTGCGCAGCGCTCAGCTCGGTGGGCACTTGCACCTGCGTGACCAGCCTGCCGCCCATGCGCACTTGGTGGATCGCCAGGTATGCGCGCACCAAATCCGCCTCGCGGATCAAACTGGTGTGCGGCTGGCGCAGCGCGGGCAGCGCTACTTGCAGGTATTGAAGCAAATCACCCAGCAGCGCTTTGGCAGCCACGCCTTCTGTGCGCAGCAAATGCCGCACATTGGCCAGCGCGTTGAACAAAAAGTGGGGCTCCGCTTGCGCTTGCAACAACTGCAGCCGCGCGTCGTCGAGCTCACGGCCCAGGCCTCGCCGTTGCAGCTCGCTTTGCTCCAGCTCTTGGGCTGCCAGCTGCGTTTGCGTGGCATCCGCAGCAATGCCCACCATCACGGCAGCGTAGATCGCGTTCGCGCTCAACAAGTACCAGGCAAGTTGGTGCACGTCGTTGTTGCCTGGGCTCACCCAGATGTAGGTGGCTGTGGCATCCAGCATCACGCCCCACACCATCGCGCAAGCAAAGGCCCAAAGCTTGCCCCTGGATGTGAGCCGCCCGGGCCTGTCGGCCAAGCGCGAAGCGATCCAAGCCATGCCCGCCATGCGCAGGGCAGCCACGCCGAAATTGATGGAGAGCACCCACCACGCATTTTTCCAAGTGGGGTTGCCCCAAATCAAAAAGCCAGAGGCTTGCCCAAAGCCGAGCACCAAGCCGAGCGCGATGGCAACCGGCAGCAGCTTGCGAAAGAGGCTTATGTTCATGGCGACGGCATTGTGGCTTGAAGGGCGTGTGCTTTGCCCAAGTTCAGCGGCCCAAGGAGGCAGTGGCGCTGCCCGGCAGACTGCTAGAAAGCTTGGCCATGGGCATGGCAGGCGCAGCAGCCAAGGCAGGCGGCACTGCGAACTGCACCACAAACTGGGCCTGGGCCGACTGCCCCACTTCAGCACCTGTGCAGCGCAGCCCGCGCACGGCCTGCTTCACGGCGCGCTGGTAAGTGCTTTCTGCACCGAAGAGCTCCACGCCTGCGATGCGCTGGTCTTTCACAGAAAGCGTCACAAACACGTTGGAGACTTCGCGGTGCTCGCGGGCCACGCGATCCAAGCTGTCGGCCAACTGATCGGCAGCGCCTGGGCAAAGCTGTTGAAGCGCCGAGGCGCTGGGGCCTTGCGCATGGGCTGCGCCCATGCATGCCGTAAAGGCCAAGGTGGCGAAGGCAGCGAGAGCGTGGGCGGGGCGTGAGCTGAAGCGGGTCATGATGGTTCCTTTGAGCAAAGCGGTTGAGGGAATCGAAACAAGTTGCGGTGGAAGCAACGGTGTGAACGATAAAAATCTCAGCCTAAACGCACCAGCGCACGCTGACAAAACGAGCACCCAGCGCGACGAATCGGGCTCACCAGGCGATGAATCGGCCTTCATGTGCCTCTCGCAGCTCGAATGCCCATTTTTTGAATGAAATACCAGCTCTGTCCATTTATTCATTACATTCAATGCTATGTAATACGTAGCATTTACCTGGCGCTTTAGAGGCACTCCCCTCACGCGAGGCGTGAAAAACCGTCATTTCGTGACAACGCGCGCTGCCTACACTTGTGGGTTTCGTTTCGCTCACTTGACGCATCCACCATGACGACCAGCCGCACGACCATTCACCGCTTGCACGTGGCAAGCGATTTGCATGCTTTCATCAACGCAGAAGTGCTGCCCGGCACCGGCGTGGAGCCAGCGGCGTTTTGGAAGGGGTTTGATGCCATCGTGGCCGACCTCGCGCCGAAAAACATCGCTCTGCTCGCCGAGCGGGATCGCTTGCAAACCCAGCTGGATGCTTGGCACAAAGCCAATCCAGGCCCGGTGAAGAAGATGGCGGCTTACCGCAAGTTCTTGGAAAAGATCGGCTACTTGGTGCCCGTGCCCACCGATGCGAAGGCCACCACTGCAAATGTGGACGCGGAGCTTGCCAAGCAAGCTGGCCCGCAGCTCGTGGTGCCGATCCTGAACGCCCGCTATGCGCTCAATGCCGCCAACGCGCGCTGGGGCAGCTTGTACGACGCGCTCTACGGCACCGATGCGTTGAGCGAAGCCGAGGGCGCGACCAAGACGGGCCCGAACGGCGAAAGCTACAACCCAGCGCGCGGCGCGAAGGTGATCGAGTACGCCCGCCACGTGTTGGATCGCGTTGCGCCGCTGCAAAGTGGATCACATATTGATAGCACGAAATACAGCATTCATAAAGATAAGCTTGTGGTTTTGCTTAAAAATGGCAAATCCACCGGCCTCAAAACCGCCAAACAGCTCATCGGCTACCAGGGCCCAGCCGATGCGCCAACCGCTGTGCTCTTGCAGCACAACGGCCTGCATCTGGAGATCCAAATCAACCCCGCATCGGCCATTGGCAAAACCGACCAGGCAGGCGTGAGCGATTTGGTGCTGGAAGCGGCTTTGTCCACGATTCTGGACTTGGAAGACTCGATTGCCGCCGTGGATGCCGAAGACAAGGTGCTGGCCTACCGCAACTGGCTGGGCATCTTGAAGGGCACGCTGGTCGAGACGCTGCAAAAAGGCGGCAAAACCATCACCCGCACGCTGAACGCCGACCGCGTGTTCGCCACGCCTGACGGCAAGGGCGCGGTCAAGCTGCATGGCCGCAGCCTGCTCTTTTTGCGCAACGTGGGCCACTTGATGACCAACCCGGCCATCACCTACACCGCAGCCGACGGCAGCGCGCGCGAAATCCCCGAGGGCATCATGGACGCGGTGGTCACGACCACCATCGCCCTGCACGATTTGAAGAGCCAAGGCCCGATCAAAAACTCCCGCACAGGCAGCGTCTACATCGTCAAACCCAAGATGCACGGCCCAGCCGAAGTGGCATTTGCCAGCGAGCTTTTTGGTCGCGTGGAAAAGCTGCTCGGCCTGAAGGCCAACACGGTGAAGCTCGGCATCATGGACGAAGAGCGCCGCACGAGCGTGAATTTGCAAGCCTGCATTGCGGCGGCAAAAGCGCGCGTGGCCTTCATCAACACAGGCTTCCTAGACCGCACCGGCGACGAAATGCACACCGCCATGCTCGCTGGCCCGATGCTGCGCAAAGGCGACATGAAGGCGAGCGCCTGGATCACGGCTTACGAGCGCAACAACGTGCAAGTGGGCTTGGCCTGCGGTTTGAGAGGCCGCGCGCAAATCGGCAAAGGCATGTGGGCCATGCCCGATTTGATGGCGAACATGCTCACGCAAAAAATCGCGCACCCCAAGGCAGGCGCGAACACAGCCTGGGTGCCCAGCCCCACGGCGGCAACACTGCATGCCCTGCACTACCACCAGGTGAGCGTGGCAGCCGTGCAAAAGCAGATTGAGGCCGAGCCGATGGACCGAGAGGCGCTCTTGAAAGGCCTGCTCACCGTGCCGATTGCGGATGCAAAAACGCAAGCCACCTGGGACGCAAAAGCCAAGCGCGCTGAGCTCGACAACAACGTGCAAGGCATCTTGGGCTACGTGGTGCGTTGGGTGGATGCCGGTGTGGGCTGCTCCAAAGTGCCCGATATACACGGCGTGGGCCTGATGGAAGACCGCGCCACGCTGCGCATCAGCTCACAGCACATCGCCAACTGGTTGCAGCACAAAGTGATCACCGCAGCCCAAGTGCGCGCCTCATTCGAGCGGATGGCCAAAGTGGTGGACGGCCAAAACGCAGGCGATGCGGCCTACATCCCCATGAGCGGCAACGCCAACAGCAAAGCCTACCAAGCCGCACTCGATTTGGTGTTCAAAGGCAAGGCGCAACCCAGCGGCTACACCGAGCCGCTGCTGCACGCTTGGCGGCTGAAGGTGAAGGCGGCCTGAGGGCCACATCTCCCGGCTGAGGCCACCGACATGCCGCGCTTTTTTTGCGACTTACCGCTGGTGGATGGGGCCGAAATGGCCTTGCCCGAGGGCGCGGCGCGGCATGTGCAGGTGCTGCGCTTGCAGCCTGGTTCTGGCATCACGCTGTTTGACGGCACGGGCGGTGAGTTTGGCGCTGAGGTGCTGGAAATGGGCCGCAAGCTCGTGCAGGTGCGCGTGGGCGCGCGGCAGGCGGTTGAGCGCGAGGCGGCGCGGCCTGTGCATTTGCTGCTCAGCTTGATCGCCAGCGAGCGCTTCGATTGGGCAGTCGAAAAAGCCACGGAGCTGGGCGCGGTGCGCATCACGCCGGTGCTTTCAGAGCGCAGCAGCTTGCGACTGAGCGGTGAGCGGACTGAAAAGAAGCTTGTGCATTGGAGGGCGGTGGCGATTGCGGCTTGCGAGCAGTGTGGGCGCAATCGGCTGCCCGTGATTGACGCGGTGCAGGGCTTTGAGCAGGCGATCCAAACCACGGGGCCAGCTCGGTGGATTTTGGCGCTCGATCCGAGCGCCAAGCCGCCCCAAGCAGATGCAAATACAACAGCCTGCGTGCTTGTCGGCCCCGAAGGCGGCTTTAGCGGCCAAGAGCAGGCCAGCGCCATCGCGCGCGGCTGGCAGCCCGCCACCCTCGGCCACGCCACGCTGCGCGCCGAAACCGCAGCGCTTGCCGCGATGGCAGCCCTTCGCGGCTGAGACACCGCCGCCCAGCCCGCGCGGGCACAATCCAGGGTTTTCTCAGGAGCCCCCATGCCACTCACCACCACCGCCTCTGGCCTGCAATACGAAGACACCACCGAGGGCACTGGCCCTGTCGCCACCGCTGGCGCCAATGTGAGCGTGCACTACACGGGCTGGCTTTACAACGACGGCGTGCAGGGCAAAAAGTTTGACAGCAGCAAAGACCGCGGCCAGCCCTTTCGCTTTGATCTGGGCGCGGGCATGGTGATTCGCGGCTGGGACGAAGGCGTGCAAGGCATGAAAGTGGGCGGCGCACGCACCCTCATCATCCCCGCCGCGCTCGGCTACGGCGCTCGCGGCGCAGGCGGCGTGATCCCGCCGAACGCCACGCTGAAATTCGACGTGGAATTGCTCGGCGTTTAACGCGCTCGCGAGAACAGCCCTTTTGAACGCAGAGTTCGCGAAATGTACGCAGAGGGCGCAGAGTCAATCCAACAGCCAGTTCTTGCTTGTTTTTCCAGTCTTGTCTTAGTTTTTATTACATTTGTTGCTATGATTTTTGCATGACTTGGCTGTCTCTTTTGCGTGATTTTGCGAACTCTGCGTTCATCGGCTGTCAGCCCCTCACAACAGCATGAACCGCAACCTCTGGCTTCTCACGCTCTGCCAGGGCTTGTTTCTCACCAACAACGTCACCTTCATCGCCATCAATGGCTTGGTGGGCTTGAGCCTTGCCCCGCTGGGCTGGATGGCCACGATTCCGGTGATGGGCTATGTGGTGGGGGCGGCGCTTTCCACCACACCTGTCGCCTGGGTGCAATCGCGCTTTGGGCGCAAGCGCAGCTTTCAAATCGGCGCGGCAGTGGCCATCTTTTCCGCCCTGCTCTGCGCCTATGCCGTCATCCACAAAAACTTTGCGCTGCTGTGCGTGGCCACGCTGATCGCGGGCTTTTACAGCGCCAATGCCGCGCTCTACCGCTTTGCCGCCGCCGAGCTGGCCCAGCCCAGCCACAAAGAAAAAGCCGTGAGCTGGGTGATGGCGGGCGGGCTGATCGGCGCAGTCGTCGGCCCCAATTTGGCGCAATACACCCGCACGCTGCTGCCCACGCCCTTTGCCGCCGCCTACACCGCGCTCGCCGTGGTGGCAGCACTTGCGCTGCTGCTGGTCAGCTCAGTGGCCTTTGCCGAGGCCCCGCAGCCCAAAAAGGGCGAAGTGGTGAATACCGGTCGGCCTTTGAGCGAGATCATGCGCCAGCCGCTTTTCATCGTGGCCGCGCTCGCCGGCTCGCTCGGCTACGGCGTGATGAATTTGCTGATGGCCGCCACGCCGATTGCCATGCAAACCTGCGGTTTCACATTTGACAACTCAGCGCTCGTACTCGAATGGCACGTGATCGGCATGTTTGCGCCCGGCTTTTTCACCGGGCATTTGATCAAACGCTTTGGCGCGCTCAGCATCATGGGCGTGGGCTTGGCACTCAACTTGGCCTGCGTGGCCATCGCCCTCTCGGGCATCCAGCTCCACCAGTTCTTGATCGCGCTCTTCTTGCTCGGCGTGGGCTGGAATTTCCTCTTCACCGGTGCAACGACCGTGGCCCTGAAGGCGTATCGCCCTGAAGAACGCGACAAAGCCCAGGGCGCGCTCAACTTCTTCCAGTTCTCCACCCTGGCGATCTCTTCCTTCAGCTCCGGCGCACTGGTCACCACCCAGGGCTGGCAGCTGCTGAATTGGGGGAGCTTGGTGCCCATGCTCGTGATTGCGGCGGCGCTGGGCTTGTTGATTCGGGTGAAACGGCAGGGTGGGTTTGCGGGCTGAGCCTAGATCGGGCCTCGGCGGGCGCGGATGTGGGCGGCGGCGGCAATCAAGGCGGCGGCCAGCGCCAAGCCGATCCAGGTTTCCGGGTCCGCGAGATATTCCACCGCACTTTGCTTCAGACCCCGCAGGTGAGCGCCCGTGTCCTGCAGGTCGCCCAACGCCTTCAAGTTCAGGATGGCGTTGTCTCTTGGCAGAAGAAGCATCCGGTAGAGCCATTGTCCTGACATCGAATCTCCTGTGGCAATGCGTTCCAGCGCCGGGATTATGAGAAGCGGCGCGCTGGCCCACAGCAGCGGGGCACGTCTGACCAAAGCAGACACAAAGAGCAGCCACGCGTACAGCGGGGCATGCGCCATCACACCCAAGATTGCTTGCAACGCGGTGCCAACTGTCCAAACAAAGAGAGGCGGCAGACTCCATCTGGCTTGCACAGACGCGTCTGCGCTTGCGGCCACGAGTGATTGGATCGACAGAATGCCTAGATCTCCCATGAATATGACGGCAAGCTTGACAGGCAGCAGTGCGATCAGGAGCACGGCCACCTTGCTCAGCACCACCGTTCGATCCGATGCTGGCAGCGACTTCCAAAACAAGACGCTTCGATCTCGCCGCTCCACCAAAAGCGCGTCGCAGGCGTAGTTCAGCGCGGGCAGTGCTACTGCAAAGTACAAGGCTATGCCCAACATCAAGCGTGCCGAGAAGGCGACCTTGGGTGAAGATGCGTTGCCAGAGACTGCCCAATATGCGAATGCACCCAGCCCAGCCAGGAGAGTGGCCAGAGGAAGGAGGTAAAGCGCGCGGTGCTCCCAAAACTCTCGGCGCACCAGCCAACAAAAGGCGGTCCAACGCTGCTGCGCATTCATTGCATGCTCGCTCATGCTGCCTCCTTCAGTGCCGCTTCTGGCGTGCTGCCGATCACAGCCCAAAAAAGGTCGGAGAGTGCCGGTGTGCGCACTTCGCCCAACTCAGCCAGTTGCTCGGGAGCCGCGTCTTTGAACAGCAACACACGCCGCCCAAAACCTGCTTTGGCATGCATCGGCTTCAGCGCCTGAGCAGCAGCGAGCGATGCTGAATCGACGACTACCTCGCAGTACCTCTCCTCGATCTGCCCCATCGCCTCGTTGAACACGATGCGGCCATCGTCGATGAACACCGCGTCGGTCAAGATGTGCTGCACCTCGTCCACGTGGTGGGTGGCGATCAGGATGGTGCGGGTTTGGTCGTGGTATTCGGTGAGCAGGGTGTCGTAAAACTGCTTGTGGTAGCGCAAATCCAAGCCCAGCGTGGGCTCATCCAGCACGAGCAGCTTGGCATCAATCGCCATGGCGAGCGACAGGTGCAGTTGCGCCACCATGCCCTTGGAGAGCTCGCCCACTTTGGCCTTGTGGGCGATTTTGGTTTTCTCCAGCAACTCAGAAGCCCGCTCGCGGCTGAAGCGTGGGTGCACGCCTTGCATGAAATCCAGCGCCTGGCTCACCTTCAACCAGCGCGGCAGCACCGCCACATCGGCCACGAAGCATGCATCGAGCATCAGCTCATGCCTAGCTTTCCAGGGGTCACGCCCCAGCACACGCAGCTCGCCTTCACAGGGGATCAAGCCCAGCAGGGCGTTGAGCAGTGTGGATTTGCCCGCGCCGTTTAAGCCCAGGAGGCCGACGATTCGACCGGGCTCCACCGCCAAATCCACGCCCCGCAGGGCTTGGGTTTTGCCGTAAACCTTGCGCAGATTTTTTGCGTCGATGGCGAGCATGGCTCAGTCCTCCTTCGATGTGTTTTCGCCCGGCTCATCGGTGGGCCTGAGCAAGCTGGCGGCATCAATGCCGAGGCGCTGCATGCGCGCAGCCACTTGTGGCCACTCTTCGCGCAAAAAGCGCTCGCGCTCTGCAGCCAGCACGGCCGCCTGCGCGCCTTGCAGCACAAACATGCCCAAGCCTCGCCTGGATTCCACGATGCCTTCGTCGGCGAGCTGCTGGTAGGCCTTGAGCACGGTGAGGTGGTTCACGCGGCCCTCAGCCGCCACGGCGCGCACGCTCGGCAGCGGCGCGCCCTCGGCCAAGCTGCCATCCACGATCAAGCCCAGCACGCGCGCGCGGATTTGCCGATAAATCGGCTGGCCGTCGTTCCAGTCTGGGGTCATGCGAGGTATCGGCGTGAGACAATAGTGATATACAACACTATATCACCAAGCGCCGCGAAGTGCACACCTCTGCCAACTTTGGCACCCTCAAACCGCCGGGCCGCGCGGCGAATCGAGAGCGGGCCCGACCACGGTTCATAATGGTTTTTCCTTAACCCTTCGCTTGGAGCTTCACATGAACTTACTCGGCAACATCTTGGGCCAGGTGCTTGGCGGTGGCCAGGCTCAGGGCGACAACCCCATGGCAGCCATCATTGGCGGCTTGCTCTCGAACGACAGCGCGCACGGCGGCTTGGGCGGCTTGGTTGAAAAATTTGGCCAAGCAGGCCTGGGCGAGGTGGTGCAAAGCTGGATTGGCAAGGGCGAAAACCTGCCGATTTCAGCCGATCAAATCTCCAATGTGCTCGGCAACGACGGCATTGCCAACATCGCCAAGCAGCTCGGCTTGGGCGAAGGCGAAGCAGCAGGCCAGCTGAGCCAGATGCTGCCCGGCATCATCGACAAGCTCACGCCCCACGGCGAAGCACCTGCTGGCGGCTTGGGCAATCTCGGCGACTTGGCCGGGATGCTGGGCGGCTTCTTGAAGCGCTGAAGCGCTTTCGTCAGCCTATTTTTGAGGGTTTTAGTCCCTCTGTCCTAGTGTTTATTGTATGTAGCGCTACACAATTTGCAGCGTTACTTTTTTTGGGATTGCGCTTCAAAAGCGTTCAGCGCTAGGCGCAGAGTCGCAGGCAGTGCTTTATTCCATTTCCAAATCATTACTGTCTAGGCGCGGAGTCGCAGGCAGTGCTGAGGCACGACAAGGCGACGCAACAACGACAGGAATGATTTAGAAATGGAATTAGCACGGCAAGGCGAAGCAACGACACGATGAGCGCTTTTGGAGCGCAATCACTTGATGCAGACCGATCTCACTTGCTTGAGATCAGTCAAACCCATCAAGATTTTTTCCATGCCATCCATCTTCAGGGTGCGCATGCCGCTGGCCACGCTCTGCGCAAAAAGCTCGGCAACACGGGCGCGCTCTTGGATGAGTTTTTTCACAGGCTCGTCGGCAATCAGCAGCTCGTGCAGGCCCACGCGGCCTTTGTAGCCGGTCTTGTTGCACTTGTCGCAGCCCACGGCGCGGTACATGCGCAGCTTGCCGTTGTTGCCCGCTTCACCCTCGCCTGGCTTCTGCGCGTAGGCATCCAGCCAGCTCTGGTAAAGCTTTTTGCTCTCGCCTGCGGCATCGACCTTCCAAGCGGGCGTGCTGCGCAGCTCGTCTGAGTATTCGGCCACGAAGGCTTTGATCTCTGCCGCATCAGGAAAATACTCTTCGCGGCAGCCACAAAGGCGCTTGGCAAGGCGCTGAGCCAAGATGCCCAGCAGCGCATCGGCAAAGTTAAACGGGTCCATGCCCATGTCCATCAAGCGGGTGATGGATTCCGGAGCGGAGTTGGTGTGGAGCGTGGAAAACACCAAGTGGCCAGTGAGCGAGGCTTCCACGCCCATGCTCACGGTTTCTTTGTCGCGCGATTCGCCCACCATGATGATGTCGGGGTCGGCCCGCAAAAAAGCGCG
>JAAFHN010000134.1 GCA_013298415.1 Comamonadaceae bacterium | reverse complement strand
GAGCGCAACGGCTTCACCCAAGCCAAAGCCAGCAGAAAAGCAGCCCCAAAATCCGCTCCCCCAAAGCCCGCCGACAAAAAAGGCACAGCCGCGAAAAAAAACAACGCCAAGCGCAAACGCAGCTGAACGCTCGCGCTCAGTCAGTTGCCGCGCTCGCCTGACAGGCGTTGAGCCCCGTCAGGGTCAGCAACTCACTCGGCTGCGCCTCGGAGCTCTTCGACCGCTTGCGCCAAAAACGCCTCCATCGCCGCCTTGCCGGGCAACTGCACCTGGTAGCGTGAGACGAAAAGCTGGTTGCTCATGTCGGCCAAGGCGTATTGCACGAGCTCGGTGTTTTTGCGCGTGCACAGCAAGATGCCAATCGGTGGCTGATCGCCCTCGCTCATTTCGTGCTGCTTGTAGTAGCTCACGGAATTCCATTTCCAAATCATTACTGTCTAGGCGCGGAGTCGCAGGCAGTGCTGAGGCACGACAAGGCGACGCAACAACGACAGGAATGATTTAGAAATGGAATAAGCGTTGAGTTGGCCCAGGTTTTCGTGCTTGAAGGCATCGTTTTTCAGCTCAATCAGCACATGGCATTTCAACACGCGGTGGTAAAAAACCAGATCCACAAAGAAGTGTTCGCCGCCGATCAGCAAGCGCTTTTGCCTTGCTTCAAAGCAAAAGCCGTGTCCAAGCTCCAGCAAGAATGCTTGCAGCTTGTCGAGCAGCGCGTCTTCCAGGTGGCCTTCGGTCACGGCTTCTTGGGGCTTCAAGCCCAGAAACTCAAAGACGTACGGGTCGCGGATGAGTTGCTGTGGGCTGAGCTGCTCGGCCTTGGCATGGGCCAATCCAGCGATGGTCGCCTTGTTGGTGGATAGGCTGTTGCGCTCATAGTAGAGACTGCTGATTTGCCGTTTCAGTTCTCGCACCGACCAGTTGCTGCGCAAGGCTTCTGCTTCGTAGAAGACGCGTTGCAGCGGGTCATCCAGGTTCACCAACTCTTCAACGTGGCTGTACGACAGGCGTGTGAGCAGTTGCAAAGCTTCGCTGCTGTTTTCCAAAAGTGGGGGCGCTGTTCCCACTTTCGAGCGCCGGGTGGCCAGCGGAGGCTGGAGCTGCGCGAATTGAGGGGACAGCGTCCCCTCAATCTGTGGGTACAGCCGATAAAAGCGCAGGTAGCGGTAGAGCTGACGCCGATCACAGTTGCTGACTTTGGCTTTGCTGAGCTGCTCGGCCAGGTTGTGCAGCAGCTTCTCTCCATAAGTGGCGCGATCCGCGCCTTGCAGCTCGTAGTGATGGATGTGCGCGCCAATGAGCCAGTTGCGCAAACTCAGGCTGATGTTGACCGCGCGGGTCGCTTGAACAGCGCACAGCTGGTGCACCTCGCCGATGCTGGACACGAGGGCGGCAAAGCTGGGGGCGGGACCGCCGATCTCGCCCACCTCACTCGGTGCTGCGGGCTTGATTACGCTTCGCTTAGAGGGCATGGCCAGGGCCTCTCGCTTCTTGCGGATCTCGATATCCAGGCGAGCACTGCCGGTGAAGCGTTTGCGCAAAGAGATGTTCTTCGATGTTCATGGGACTGGCCGCGCAATGGCTTCATGCTACCGAGTGATTGAGTAGGCTTGGGGGAGCAGCGACAAAATTGTTTGGAGTGAGTACTATGCTTTTTGTAGCAATGTATACAACAAACACATGGACAGAAGAACAAAAAGACCCGAAGAATACCGCCATGAATGGATTTTGAACGCAATCTTGCTCGCGTGGTCGCGCGAGTTTGGGCGATGATTCCTCCAGGAGATGGAGGTTTTCATGACCCATGCGATTCGAAGCTTTGCCGCGCTTGCCTGTGCGGCGTTCACACTGGCGCTTGCGCTGCTGGCCCCAGCAGCGGCCCAAACCCGCGCTGTGCCTGCGGATGCGCAGCCAAGGGTGCTGGATTTCTTCCCGAAAGAAGACACGCCGCTGCCAGACGGCGTGCCCTTTGCGCTGCAACTCTCGGAGCCCATGCGCAACATGGCGCAGGCCAAGGCGGCTTGCGATGTGTGGGGCTTGCGCTCTTCGGTGCCGGTTGAAATCATCACAGGCACGCGGCGTGAAAACGCGCTGAAAGCCTTTGGCATCAAAGACATCAGCGAAAACGCGGCCAAGCCCTGGGTGCTGGTGCGCTGCTTAACCACTTTCCCAGACGGCGCGCAAATCACAGTGCGATGGCTCAACCCCAAGCCGCCCGCCGAAGGCAGCAGCGAGCGCGACTACTGGGATGGCCAGCGCTTCATTTTTCGCGCGGCCAGCGTGTGGCCGATGATGGTGCAGTGTGTGCGCAGCAACCCGTCTGCAGGCTGCAATCCCTTCCTGCCTGTGGAGTTGCAGTTTTTGAACGAAGTGCAGCCCGCTGACTTGCTGGCCGTGCGCCTGCGCGATGCAAAAGGCAAGCTCTACGCGCCCCAGCAAAAAGAAGACACTTTCTCCCAAGGCGCAAGCCCAAACTACTTGAGCTTTGCGAATCTGCCCGCCGAAAGCACGGCCACGCTCGTGTTTGGCCCGCAGTTGCGCGACCGATCAGGCCGCGATCTGCTCGCCAGCGCGCGCAGCCAGCAAGCGCGCATCGTGCGCATCGGTGCGTATCCGGCGCTTGTGAAATTCCCCTCGAGCTTTGGCATTGTTGAGCGGCAAGTGGGCTTGGCGCCGATCACGGTGCGCTCAGTGGAAAGCTCGATTGGCGCGACCACCGCCACCACCGCGGCCAACCGCAACGTGCGGCTGCGCACCTTGCGCGTGCGCGACGAAGCCGGGATCATCGAAGCCTTTGCCACCTCGCAACGCATCGTGAGGGCCGACGACGCAGGCGGTTTTCGCAACGAGTATCAGCAAGATTTTGGCGACGAAGGCGACGGCGAACCGGACGAATCCAATGTGCGCAGCAATCGGCGCGGCACGGCAACGGTTGCAAAACTCCGATTCCCCTTCGCGCCCTTTTCCCAAGCAGCAAGCGACAGCACGCAGCGCCAGCGCCGCATCAGCACCGAAACACGCGGCATTTCTTGGCTGCGCAACTTGAGTGGCGTGCAGGCCATGGATCTGCCGCGCACACTGGAGCCGAATGCCTTTGAAGTGGTGGGCATTCCGCTCAAAGAGCCTGGTTTTCACGTGCTGGAAGCCGAGAGCCTGCAACTCGGCAGGGAGCTGCTGGATGGCAATAAAGCGATGTATGTGCGATCCGCAGCGCTTGTGACCGACATCGCCGTGCATCTGCACTTGAGCGAGCGCAGCGCCGCCATTTGGGCCACGCAGCTTTCCACAGGCAAGCCGCTGACGAGCGCCGACGTGAGCCTTTTTGATTGCAACGGCAAACGCTTGGGGCCAAAAACCGACGCAAAAACGGACTCAAAAGGTTTCGCGCAAATCGACTTTCGCAACAAGCCCGAGCGCTGGGGCTGCCCTACGTATGCCTTTGCCAAGCAAGCCGACGACATTGGCTTTGTGCGCAGCGATTGGCAGCAAGGCATCGAGTCCTGGCGCTTCAACAGCGATGACGAGTACGGCGCGTTTGGCTGGGGCAACCCTGGCGATGCTGGCACGCGGCTCGTGCATGTGGTGCTGCCCCGCAATTTGCTGCGCGCGGGCGAAACGCTTTTTGCCAAGCTCTACGCCCGCAGCATCGACAGCAAAGGCCAGCTTGCTGCGCCGCGCAGGGCCGATATGCCGCAGCGCGCCGCACTCGTTCACCAGGGCAGCGGCGACAAGGTGGAGACCACCATCGTATGGGATGCGCGGGGCAATGGCGCCCTCAGCTACCGCATCCCGGTGGGTGCCAAGCGCGGGGCTTACGACCTGATGGTGGGCGACCAGCGCGGCGAATACCGCGTGGAAGATTTCCGCCTGCCCAGCCTCAAAGCGGAGGTGACCGGCCCGCAGGAAACACAAGTGGCAGGCAACACCATCACCACCAACTTGCGCCTGGGCTATTTGAGCGGTGGCCCCGCAGCGGGTGAAAAAGTGAAAGTGGCGCAGCGGCTCTTGAGCTTCACGCCGCGCTTCAAAGAACATGGCGACTACTGGTTTGGCTCTGGCAGCCGCTGGGATCGCGAAACCCAAGAAGATGCCGAAGCCCTGCAAAGCGCACAACCAAAAACCTTGGGCAACGAGGCGGCCACGCAAGACGCAGAACTGGCTCTTGATGCGCAAGGCTTCGCCCGGGTGAGCGCCCGAGTGCAGCGCGGCATTGCCGGGCCACGCACCCTCATCACCGACATGGAATACCGCGACCCGAATGGCGAAACCTACCGCGCGCAGAGCCGCACGCCCGTGTGGCCCGCCTCGGTGATCGTGGGCGCAAAAGCCGATTGGTGGAGCGATGGCGGTGCGCAGCGCAAAGTGATGTTCAAAGTGCTGAACACGCGCGGCCAGCCCGAGGCCAATGTGCAAATCAACGCCCTGGGCGCTTACCAGGGCTACAGCAGCTACCGCGCAAAAACCGTGGGCGGCTTCTACAGCTACCAAACCAAAGAGCGCAACGATGCCTTCAAGCCCATCTGCGCAGGCAGAAGCGATGCGCAAGGCGTGGTGAATTGCAACTTCACGCCGCCCGCCAAGGCCGACGATGGCGAAGAAGTGCATTCGGGCCAATTCAAGCTGCGCGCCATCGCCAAAGACAGCGCGGGCCGCACAAGCACGGTGGTGGTGAGCTTGTGGGTGTATGCGGGATCGCAAACTTGGTTCACGCAGAGCGACCACGACCGCATGGATTTGCTGGCCGAAAAGAAAGCCTACGCGCCCGGCGATGTGGCCAAGATCCAAGTGCGCAGCCCCTTCCGAGAGGCCACCGCGCTGGTGAGCGTGCTGCGTGCGGGCGGTGTGGTGGATACCTTGTCGTTTCCGATTTCGGGCAGCAATCCCACGATTGAGCTGCCGATCAAGCCGCAATATGCGCCGAATGTGTTTGTGAACGTGCTCGCGGTGCGCGGCCGGGTGGCTGAGCCTGCTCCCACGGCACTCGTGGATTTGGCGCGGCCCGCCTTCAAGCTCGGCCTCTTGCAGCTTGATGTGCAAGGCCCGCGCCACACCCTCAACGTGAAGCTCAAAACCGACAAAACCAGCTACCAATCGCGAGAAACAGCGCGCGTGGAAATCGAAGCGATCCCGCATGCATCGCTGCCCTTCAGAGGCGACCAAGAAGTGGCGCTTTTTGCGATTGACGAAGCGCTTTTGGAGCTGTATCCCAATGGCACTTGGGATGTCCTCAAAACCATGCTGGCCAAGCGCGCGTACGGGTTTGAAACGGCGAGTGCCGCCATGCAGGTGATTGGCAAGCGCCACTATGGCCGCAAAGCCATGCCCGCAGGCGGAGGCGGCGGGCGCAGTGCTGCGCGCGAGCTGTTTGACACGCTCTTGATCTGGCGCGCATCGGTGAAGCTGGATGCCAATGGCAAAGCGAGTGCCGAAATCAAGGTGAACGACAGCTTGACGCGCTTTCGCGTGGTGGCAGTGGCGAGCGCGGGCGTGGAGCAATGGGGCGTGGGCGAAGCCAGCTTTGTGGCCACCAAAGATTTGCAAGTGCGCAGCAGCTTGCCGCTCACGATCCGCGAAGGCGATGCTTACACCGCAAGCTTTGTGCTGCGCAATGCCACACAGCAGCCCATGCAAATCAGTGCGCAAGCTGCCACCACCGCCACGGGCAGCTTTGGCACGCAAACGCTCAGCCTGCCCGCGCAGACCGTGCGCCTCAACGGCAACGAAGCCAAAACCATCGGCTGGCCGATGCGCGTGGCAACCGATGCAGAGCGCATGGCCTGGCGCGTGGATGCCACCGAAGCAGGCGGCAGAAGCGATGCGCTGATCGTGTCGCAAGAAGTGCAAACGCCGCTTTCGGCCCTGCGCTTTGGCCTGGGCGCGCAGACGATTGCCAAGCGCGATGCGCCCGTGGTGCTGAGCGCGGCCAGCCCCGCAGGCGCTGTGAATGGCAAGGGCGAGGTGCTGGTGAGCTTGTCGCCCGGCTTTGCGATGGATGCGAGCGGCGTGCGCAAGTACATGGCCGAGTACCCGTTTGCCTGCCTGGAGCAGCGCACCAGCAAAGCCATCAGCCTGAAAAGCACCGAGCTGTGGGAGCGCATTGCAGGCACGATCGACCAATACATCCGCCCGAGCGGCTTGGTGGATTACTACCCCGGCGTGTTTTACGGCGATGCCGGAGGCTACGCACCGCTCACGGCCTATGTACTGGCCGCCTCACACGAGGCGAAATTCAAGCTGCCCAGCGATGCCGAGGCGCGCATGCTGCGCGGCTTGATCGGCTACGTGCAGGGCAAGATCAAGCAGCGGCCCGACTACATCAAAGACGATTTCTACGTCACAGACACGTCGCTTTCAGCACTTGCGGCGATCGCCCGCTACCAAGCCATTCCACGCGAGTGGGCTGAGCCGCTGCGCGTGAGCAATGCCGATTTGCCCAAGCTCTCGCACCACAGCCTGCTCGCTTGGCTTGAGCTGCTGCACAGCGGCAACACGCAAGCCTGGAGCGACCGCGCTGCGCTGCAAACCACTGCCATCGCCGAGCTGCGTGGCCGCATCGCAAGCGTTGGCGAGGGCGCTGCGGCCCTGCGCCTCAGGCCTGATTCGCAAAGCTGGTACTACATGCACAGCGACCCGCTCGCCCAAGTGCGCTTGGCGAGTTTGGCCCTCGACGTGCCAGCGCTTGGCGATTTGGCGGAATCGGCTGCCAGAGGCGCAGTGCGCAGCCAGCAAGGCCGAGGCCATTGGTGGGACACGCAAGCCAATGTGTGGGGCGCGCTGTGGCTCGACAAGCGTGCCGCCAAAGCGCAAGCCAGCGTGAGCGGCGTCACAGCAGTTGCCGTGGGCACCCAAACCTGGGTGCTGGATTGGGCAAAGTCTCCCAAGGGCGAGAGCCGCAGCTTCCGCGTGCCCACGCTCGGCTCGGGCGTGCCCGCTCAGGTGGCCGTGATCCACCAAGGCGAAGGCCAGCCCTTTGCCGCAGCCTCAGCCACCGCCTACGGAAGAGCTGAGACCAGCGTGCAAAGCAATGCCACGCTTACGCGAACCATCAAG
>JAAFHN010000589.1 GCA_013298415.1 Comamonadaceae bacterium | reverse complement strand
TGTTCGACGTATCGAAAATCGTTTCTTGGTCTGCGTCTTTGAAGCCGTAAAACACAGGATCCAGCTCAGGAATGTTGGGCCGCTCGGTGCGTTGCAGCGGATCAAGGTTGGCGTAGCGCGCGCCCACATTGCGGTAGGCGGCAATCAATTGCTGAGCGGCCGTGCGCTTTCGGCCCAAATCGGCGTCTTCGCTGATCTGCACCGTTTTGCTCGCCCCTTTTTTGGCAAGCGCTGTGAAGGCATCGATCACCGGCTGGTGCGACACATCCCGGCTGGCCGAACCATCCACCGCAGGCAGATGCTGCATGCCATCAAAATAGCTGCGCCACGAATCGGGCACGCTTGCTGGGTTGGCGAGGTAGTTGTCGTACATCTCCTCCACATACGGAGTGTTACCGCCGAAGAGATGCGAATTTCCGCTGAACGCGGCGTAGATGCCGCCGCTGGAAGCCTGTTGACTCATATGCGCTTGCCTTTCGTTTCCCTTCAGGAAACTGTGGGGTGGATGAACCTTCCGCGACACGGCTGGACCGATTGGCGGATGCGACGGTGGCTTCGGGAAGGGCCTGTTGTCAGAACATCATTGTGGCAGGTTTTGCGGAGTCTGCCAATGAAAATCCCCTATGGGTAGGCCAAAACGAAAACGCCCGATGCGAAAAGCACATCGGGCGTTATGGGCGTGGGCGGAGCCGGTCTACTCAGCGGTCTGGGGAACTTCAGCCTCAGGTTTGGCTTTGCTCTCGCGCTTGGGCAGGGGCGTGATGTCGAGCTTGACAGCGCCTTCTTTGTCGGCATCCAGAGAAGGCTCGAAGTCCACGGTCAAGCGTCCGCCATCCACCAGCTTGCCAAACAGCAATTCGTCAGCGAGTGCTTTGCGGATCGTGTCTTGGATCAAACGCTGCATCGGTCGCGCGCCCATGAGCGGATCGAAGCCCTTTTTCGCGAGGTGCTGGCGCAGCGTGTCGGTGAAGGTCACCTCCACTTTTTTCTCAGCCAGTTGTTGCTCAAGTTGCAACAAGAATTTATCCACAACGCGCAGGATGACTTGCTCATCCAAGGCCTTGAAGCTCACCATCGCGTCCAAGCGGTTGCGGAATTCGGGGCTGAAGATGCGCTTGATGTCGGCCATCTCGTCGCCCGATTCGCGCGAATTCATGAAGCCAATGCTCGCCTTGTTCATGGTTTCCGCACCCGCGTTCGTCGTCATGATGATGATGACGTTGCGGAAATCAGCCTTGCGGCCGTTGTTGTCGGTGAGCGTGCCGTGATCCAGCACTTGCAGCAGCACATTGAAGATGTCTGGGTGAGCTTTTTCGATCTCATCAAGCAGGAGTACCGAGTGCGGCTTCTTGGTCACAGCCTCGGTAAGCAGCCCGCCTTGGTCAAAGCCCACGTAGCCCGGAGGCGCACCAATCAAGCGGCTCACAGCATGCCGCTCCATGTACTCGCTCATGTCAAAGCGAATCAACTCGATGCCCATGATGTGGGCGAGCTGCTTGGCCGCTTCGGTTTTGCCCACGCCCGTGGGGCCGCTGAAGAGGAAGGCGCCAATCGGTTTATCGGCCTTGCCAAGCCCTGCCCGCGCCATTTTCACGGCGGAGGCGAGCGCATCCAGCGCTTTGTCTTGGCCAAACACCATGGCCTTCAGATCGCGCTCTAGGGTTTTCAGCTTGCTCCGGTCATCGTTGCTCACGTTGGCAGGCGGGATGCGCGCGATTTTGGCGATCACTTCTTCCACCTCGGTACGGCCGATGGTTTTCTTGCGTTTGCTCGCAGGCAAGATGCGTTGGGCCGCACCTGCCTCATCGATCACGTCAATCGCCTTGTCGGGCAAATTCCGATCGTTGATGTATTTCGCACTGAGCTCCGCAGCCGCTGTGATCGCTGGACCGGAGAACTTCACGCCGTGGTGTTCTTCAAAGCGAGATTTGAGGCCTTTGAGGATCTCAATCGTTTGATCCACCGTGGGCTCCACCACATCCACTTTTTGGAAGCGGCGAGAAAGCGCTGCGTCTTTCTCAAAAATGCCGCGGTACTCGGTGAAAGTAGTCGCTCCGATGCAGCGCAGGCTTCCGTTGGAAAGCGCGGGTTTCAGCAAATTGCTCGCATCCAGCGTGCCGCCGCTGGCTGCGCCTGCGCCGATGAGCGTATGAATTTCGTCGATGAAGAGCACGGCGTTGGGCTTGTCTTTCAGGCTTTTGAGCACGCCTTTCAAGCGCTGCTCAAAGTCGCCTCGGTACTTTGTGCCAGCCAGCAGCGCCCCCATGTCGAGCGAATACACCACCGAATCGGCCAAGATTTCAGGCACGTCTTTTTGCGTGATGCGCCAGGCCAAGCCCTCGGCAATCGCGGTTTTGCCCACGCCTGCCTCGCC
>JAAFHN010000018.1 GCA_013298415.1 Comamonadaceae bacterium | reverse complement strand
CTGGCTGATCCGCAACCCGGTGATCACCGGTGATTTGATCTCTGCCGCCACCATCACCCGGCCCGCCAACGCTGCCGCCACCCAGCGCGTGGTGGGTGTGCAATACGAGCAAATCGTGCGCGAAGGCGCAGTTTCCAAGTCCAACTTCCTCGATCTGGATGCCAGCTGGAAAGTGAACAAGAACCTCACACTCTCCGGCCGCGTGGGCACCACCAAGGGCTCGGGCGAGACCAACACCCAGCCGCACATGTACTTCGCGATGTTGAACCCCAACATCCAGTACCAAGTCAACGGCGACCGCCCCACTGATTTCCGCGCATTGAATTCCGCAACCGGCGCCGTGCTCGATTTCGGCAACCCCGCCAACTGGACCCAGATCACGGGCGCCGCCGCTGCCGTGTCCAGCACCGATGCAGAAGACTACCTGCACCTGGATGGCACCCACAAAGTGAACTGGGGCATCGTGAGCAGCGTGAAACTGGGTCTGCGCCAAGCCAAGCACAAGCGTGAATACGCGGTGTGGTCACCACGCCTGAACGCGCAAGACAATGGTGCCACCATCGTGTCGCCTACGCCATTGGTGGCCATCACCGGTGGCTCGCTCTTTGGCAACATCTTGGCACCTGGCTCGGTGCCAGCGCCCGCTGGTGCCTACCCCAGCAACTACGCCAGCGGCTTGAATGCCGACATCCCGCGCAATGTATTTCGCTACTCCATCGATCAGGTGCAAGCGTTTGCAAACCAGTACATGAACTGGGACAAAACCCTGAACAACAACTTGGCCCCCGCCTACACGGTGGAGGAAACCAACAACGCCTTCTACGGCATGGCCGACTACGATTGGAATGACTTCAGTGGCAACTTCGGCCTGCGCGCCGTAGAAACCAAGGTGAAAAGCCGCGCGTACCAAAACCTCTCACCCACCTGCGTGGCCTTGCAGCCTTGCGCGATTGCAGGCGCCATCGTAGGCTCACGCTTCGGCACCTTCTTGCCACAGACGGTGGAAACCACACACAACGTCGTGCTGCCCAGCCTGAATGTGCGCTGGGATCTCAAAGGCAATGTGATCGCACGCTTTGCCGCGAACAAGAGCCTGGGCCGACCCAACTACAACGAGCTGGCAGGCGCAGTGAGCCTGAACAACACCTTGCTCACCGGCTCCAGCGGCAACCCCAACTTGAAGCCCATCACCTCCAACAACCTGGATGGCTCGCTGGCTTGGTACTTCAGCAAGCGCGGCTACGTGTCGGGATCGGTGTTCAAACAGTCGATGAAAAACTACGTGAAAACGGGCCTGTCGCAGGTTGAGTTTTTCAACACCTCCACGCTCACGAACTCGACCTACGCGGTGACCAGCCGCTACGGCGTGGATGCCTCGCTCAAGGGCTTTGAGCTGGGCGCTGAAGTGCCGATTGGTGCAGGCTTTGGCACGAGCCTGAACTACACCAATGTGGATGCAACCGATGCAGACGGCCAAACGCTTTTGGGCACCAGCCGCCACACCTACAACGTGGTCGGCTATTTCGAGAACGACAAGTTCTCTACTCGCGTGGCCTACAACCAGCGCAGCGACTATCCCATCGCCTTCTTGGGCAACGGCACCTTGGTCGGGCCTGGCAACGGCGTTCGCTACTACAAAGGCTATGGCACCCTGAGCGCCTCGGTGGGCTACAAAATCACGCCCAACGTGAGCGTGACCTTGGACGGCACCAACCTGACCAACCCCGTGCGCAACACCTACGAGATTGCCACGTACTCCCCCGGCCAGTGGCACCAAAGCGGCAGGCAGTTCTTCTTGTCGTTGCGCGGCAAGATGTAATCCTGGATCGAGTGGCTGGGCCGCAATAAGCTCGCGGCCCAGCCACCGGAAGCGCTCTCCGCCTATTGCCGCCCGGGTACGCTGCTTTGCGCACCCGTTTGTGCACCCGTTTGCGCGGCTGGTGCGGGCGGGCCAAACACTTTGGGTGGCTTTTCAGCCTTCTCGTACAGCGGCAACACCACCGGCAAAGCCGCTTCAATTTCTTTGATTCGGTTTTCGCCCTTGGGGTGGGTGGAAAGCCACTGCGGCTGGCCTCCGCCGCCCGTTGCCGCTGCCATTTTTTGCCAAAGCGTGATGCCCGCGCGGGGGTCGTAGCCCGCTCGGGCAGCAAGTTCTAAGCCCACCAAATCTGCTTCGGATTCGTCTTCTCGGCCAAACTTCATGGAGATGAGCTGGGTGCCGATGTTGGCTGCGGTGTCGCCGAGCTGGCCGAGGCCAAAGAGCTTGCTGCCCAAAGAAAGCAAAGTGCCAGTGGCGGCTTGCTTTCCCATGCGCTCGCGGGCGTGCTCTCGCAGTGCGTGCGCCACCTCGTGGCCCATGATCATCGCTACTTCGTCGTCTGAGAGCTGCAAATTGCGCAAGATGCCGTAGTAAAACGCGATCTTGCCGCCTGGCATGCAAAAGGCGTTGAGCTGGCTGCTGCCGATCAAATTCACCTCCCACTGCCAGTTTTGCGCGCGCGGGTTCCACTCGGTAGCATGCGGAATGATGCGCTGAGCAATCGCGCGCAAGCGCAGCACCTGGGGGTGGTTGTCAGGCGCCAGCGCGTTTTTCTGGCGGTATTCAGCGAGCATTTGCGCATACTGCTGGCGTGCGCTGCCTTCCACCTGGCTGGCAGACACCAAGCCCGCCGCCTTGGAAATTGGGCCCACTTGCACGCCATCTCGCGTTTGGGCACTGCTGGCGGCGACCGCCAGCGCCAAGGCTGCGCCGAATACGCCCCGCCGGATACCATTCATACAAACGCCCTCGCGAAAAAGAATGCCATGAGCACAGACGCCCAAAACGCAACAAAAGCCTCTTGGGCTGACATGCTCAAAGTGTACGCAGAGCCTGCCACCCTGCGCATGCTGGCGCTTGGCTTTGCCGCAGGGCTTCCGCTGCTGCTCGTTTATGGCACGCTCAGCTTTCGTTTGCGCGAAGCGGGCGTGGACCGCACCACGATTGGCGAGCTGAGCTGGGTGGCGCTGGCTTACGCCTTCAAATGGATGTGGAGTCCGCTCGTGGATCGGCTGAAGTTGCCGCTTTTGCACCGACTCGGGCGCAGGCGCAGCTGGCTGCTCGCCAGCCAGTGCGGCATCGTGGTGGGCCTGGTGGTGCTGGGCATGGCCGATCCGAAGGCGGGGCTGGCCCCCGTCGTTTGGGCCGCCATCCTGGTTGCCTTTTGCTCCGCCACTCAAGACATCGCGCTGGATGCCTACCGGATTGAGCTGGCTGATGTGGACCGCCAAGCCACGCTCGCCGCCGTGTACATCATGGGCTACCGCATCGCGATGATTTGGGCAGGTGCGGGTGTGCTCTGGATCGCTGCGCGCGGCGATGTGGCCAATGCCGCCAATTACGACCCCGTGGGCTGGACGACCGCCTACTTGGTGATGGCCGCCAGCATGGCCGTTGGCATGCTCACCGTGCTCTTCAGCAAGGAAAAGCCGCCAGCCGCCTTGCCCGAGGCCCGCACCCCCGCTGATTGGCTGAATCAAACCCTGATTCAGCCTTTCGCAGATTTCTTCATGCGCTACCGCTGGCATGCCGCGCTGATCTTGGCGCTGATCGCCACTTACCGCATCTCTGATGTGGTGATGGGCATCATGGCCAACGCGTTTTATGTGGACATGAAATTCACCAAGATCGAAGTGGCCAACATCTCCAAGGTGTACGGCCTCATCATGACGATTGTGGGCGGCTTGGTAGGCGGCAGCTTGGCGGTGCGTTTTGGCACGATGAGGGTGCTGATGCTGGGCGCAATCCTGAGCGCGCTCAGCAATTTGCTCTACGTGTGGCTCGGCACGCGCGGCCACGATGTGCAAGCGCTCACGCTCGTGATTTCCATCGACAACTTGGCCAGCGGCATCGCGAGCGCCGCCTTTGTGGCCTACATGTCGAGCCTCACGAACATCTCTTACTCAGCCACGCAGTACGCGATCTTCAGCTCGATCATGCTGCTCCTGCCCAAATGGGTGGGCGGCTTTTCTGGCCGCTGGGTGGATGCCTTTGGCTACGCGAACTTCTTCACCGCCACTGCGCTGCTGGGCTTGCCGGTACTGGTGCTCATTTGGCTGGCCGCGCGCGCCAAATTGCACGAAAAACATGAGAAATCAGAGCAGCGTCCGGATGTTTCCTTGATGTAACGCTACAAAATATGTAGCGCGCTGCCAGAAGCCTTTTCAGGCGGCCAGAGCCTTCTCAATGTCGCCAGCCAGCGATTTCGGCGCGTCTTGTGGTGCGTAGCGGGTCACCTTTGAGCCGTCTTTGGCCACCAAAAACTTCGTGAAATTCCACTTGATGGCTTTCGAGCCGAGCAGGCCGGGCGCGGCTTCGCGCAAAAACGCCCAAAACGGGTGCGCGCCATCGCCATTCACGTCCACTTTTTCCATCATCTGAAAGCTAACGCCGTAGTTGCGCTGGCAAAACGTGGCGATTTCTTCGTTGCTGCCTGAATCCTGCGCGCCAAATTGGTTGCAGGGAAAGCCAATCACCACCAGGCCTTCGTCCGCGTATTGCTTGTGCAGTTGCTCCAAGCCTTCGAACTGCGGCGTGAAGCCGCACGCACTCGCGGTGTTCACGATTAGCAGCGGTTTGCCCCTAAATTGCGAGAAATCGAGGTCTTTGTGATCGATGGTGAGCGCTGAAAAATCAAAGGCAGAGGTCATAAAGGTGCTCCAAGGTCGCAGAGAAGCTCGTCACGAAGCCCGCTCCAAGCTGTTGCAATTGCGCCATACTAGTGCTTTTGGCGCACGTTTGTACTAAAGAAGCGAAGACCAAATGGCATCGCTTTCATCGTTGTCGGCGCGAACGGACACAAACTACAGCTTGCATCTCACAGCCGCATCCACGATCATTCCGCCGAACGATGCACCCAGACGAGGTATCTCCCATGTGATCATGGGAGATTTTGGCCTGCGGGCAATGACCATTTTCTGACCATGACCATCCGCCAATCCGCCCTCATCGGTTTCAGCCCCTTCGAAACCATGACTTTGGAGTCGTTTTTTCGGCTAGCGGGTCGTCGCGCGCCCGGGTATGCGATTGCGGCTTCGCCTGAGGCGGCGCATGTGCTGATCGTCAATGGCGACGATTCCGCCAAAGTGCAAGCGCTCTGGGCCAAACATCGCGGCACCAAGGGCATCGTGATCGGCAATTCCGCGCATGGCACCGATTGGACTGCTATGGCGAGGCCAATTCGCTTGCTGGCGGTGTTGGAGCAAATCGAGGTGCTGATGGCCTCCGGCGTGCCCGCAAAGCCAGCCCCCGCCGTGCTTAGGCCCGAGGCCGCCACCGCGCTGAGCCCGGCGCAGCTCAAGGTGGGCGCGCCGCCCGCTGCGGCACCGCGCGCCACTCAAACACCAGCGCCCGCGCCCGTGTTCACGCCCATGCCGGTGTCAACGCCTGCGCCCACGCCGGTGCCCTCGGCCGTGGCAGCGCTCGCCACCAGCGCGATGCGCATGTTTTCGCCGAATGCAAGCCCGGCCCCCGCTGCAAAGCCACCCGCAAAGTTTCCCCGCAGCACGGGCTTTGCGAACTCGGTTGGCTTTGACGCCTTCAAGCCCTCGCTCACGCAAGAAACACCCGCTCAAGACGACGATCTGATTTTGGTGGTGGACGACAGCGACATCGTGCTGCGCTTTATGCAGGGCCGCCTGCAGCGTTTTGGCTACAGCGTGGCTCTGGCCACCAGTGGCGAGCAAGCCGTGGAAATGGCCAAAGCGCGCGACTACAAGTTTGTGTTCCTCGACGTGATGATGCCTGGCATCGATGGCTACCAAACCTGCCGCATGATCAAAGCCGCGAAAACAGGCGGTGCCGTGCCGGTGGTGGTGATGTTATCGAGCCGTGGCGGCTCGATCGACAAAATTCGCGGCACTTTGGCGGGCGCCAACGCCTACCTCACCAAGCCCCTGGCCGAAGCGGCCCTGATCAAGGTGCTGGCCGATCACGACACCCAAACCGCTGTCAATTTCTCCGCCACACGCCCCGTGACTGGCATCCGCTGAGGGTTTGCCGGATGCGCCGCGACAGCCGCGCTGCGCTAAAGTGAGCACTCGCTAAACATCCTGACCACAACACCCCTTCGATGAGAGCGAACCCATGAAAAAAGTCCTTGTAGTTGATGACTCCCCAGTGGACATCCAAAACCTTCAGCGCATCTTGTCAGACGCCGGTGCCGTCGTTGTCACGGCCACCTCGGGCGCAGAAGCGCTTGCTGTTGCCAAGCGTGAGTTGCCACAGCTCATCATGATGGATGTGAACATGCCGGGCTTGGACGGTTTTTCCGCTGTGCGCCAGCTCTCGCAAGACCCCGCCACCAAGGGCATCCCGGTCGTGTTCGTCACCAGCAAAGACCAAAAAGCAGACCGCGTGTTTGCGCAGATGCTGGGTGCCAAAGGCTATGTGACCAAGCCCTACGCACCCGACACGATTTTGAGCCAGCTCTGATTCGTCAGCGGCCCCAAGCCAAACCAAAGCACCGCATCCCACCGAACGGCTAGACGTCAAACCCAGCGTGGACACTGCCATCGCCGCCACGGCCAGCTCTCAAACTCCCCTGCGCACCGCGCAAGGCGTGATTTGTGGGGCCTGGGCGCTCGCGTTCGAATTCGGCTGGGCGCGCAGCATCATCGATCAGTTTGAGTTGGTTGCCGTGCCCCAGGCCCACGATTGGCTGGTGGGCGCGGCCAATGTGGATGGCGAGCTGCTGCCTGCCGTGGACTTGTCGCGCTTGATGGCACCCACCGAAGCGCCTTTTGCACGCCACAAAGACCAGCGTTTGCTCGTGTGTGGCGTGGGTGCGGAGGCCGTAGCCCTCGTTTTCACGCGAATGCCGCAAATGCTGCGCTTCGAAGTGCCCGATGCCCGAAGCGCACGCTACGCTCCCCCAGCAATACGCGAAGCCGTGCGTGGCATCGCCACGAACGAGCGCGGCGAAAGCTATTTGGACGTGGATGGACCGCGTTTGGTTGAACTGCTGGCCTCGTTGAGTGCATGAGTGGCAATCGCTCCCTGCGCCCGCCGAGTTTGAGCAGCCCCTGAGAAAGACTAGGAGACTTCCGTGAACATTCGACAGAAGATGTTTTTGGGCGCTGCCGCGCTCACGCTGATTCCCGTTGCCTTGATGGCGCTGCTGCTCTGGCAAAACGCATCGTCGCTTGCCGACAAAGCCCTTGACGAACGTGTGAAAGCGCAGCTGCAGTCGTTGCGCGACACGAAAGCCGAACAGCTGAAAGATGAAGTCAACGGGCGTCTTGCGGACTTGCGAGCGCTGGCTGCGCAGCGCTCAACGATTGAGGCGATGCGTGCCTTCAAATCGGCGGCGGCCACCGTGGCGAAGGATATCCCTGGCGATGGCCCAGACGCCACTGCCGCTGCGCAGGCGTTTGTGCAAAACGATTTCGGTAAGGAGTTTCAAAAGCGCGTGGGAGTCGCCGCGCCCAAGGCGGTGGCAGACATCACAGCCAAGCGAGATGCAGTGACCCAAGCTTTGCAAAACGCCTTCATTGTGAAAAACGCGAATCCGCTGGGTCAGAAGGACAAACTCACCAGCGCGCAAGGCGACTTCGCCTACAACCGAGCCCATGCCAACTACCACCCCGGCCTGGAAGGCGCACAAAAAGCATTCGCGTTTTACGACATCTTTTTGATCGACCCTGAAACTGATCGCATCGTGTACACGGTGTTCAAAGAGTTGGATTTCGGCACGAGCCTGAACGACGGGATCGCGGCAAAAACCAAGCTCGATGAAGCCTATCGCGCGGTGAAGAAAGCGGCCAAAAGCTCAGACTCGGTACTGACCGACTACGCACCCTACCTGGCTTCTTACAACGACCAAGCCGCCTTTGCCGCAATGCCAGTGTTTGATGGCGACAAACAGATTGGCGTGCTGGCCATGCAGTACCCCATCGACAAAGTGACCGACGTGCTGAGCTCCAACAAAGCTTGGAAAGACATCGGCTTGGGTGCAAGCGGCGACGTGTTTGTGGTTGGCCCCGACTTTCGCATGCGCTCGAACGCCCGGTATGTGGTGGACAAAAACCTGCGGGCGGACTTCTTTGAACAGATCAAAGGGCAGTTGACCCCTGAAGCCCGCGCCGACATCGAAAAGCGCGAGTCGACGGTGGGCCTTGTGAAGATTGACTCTGACGCAACCCGCCCTGCGCTCGCAGGCAACAGCGGCGTGATCGAGTTCACCGACTACCGCGGCATCCCTTCAATCGGCGCCTATGCGCCGCTGGTGGCCTCGGGCCTGAAGTGGGGCATCGTGGCCAAGATCGATCAAGCGGAAGCTGATGCGCCGATTCGAGAATTGAATCGATCCAGCCTCTTGCAGGCGGCCTTGCTGGCGCTGGTCATCGTGACCGTTGCGGGCCTGTTGGTGGCTGTGTTTTTGCGCCGCTTTCTCGCGCCGATTCAAACACTCTCAGACACTGTGGCGAAAGTTGCCCAAGGCGATACCGATGCGCGTTCGCGCCTGAAAGAGCAAGACGAGATCGGCGATCTTGGCAGGTCGTTCGACAACCTGCTCGACGAACGCATCAGTGCCCTGCAAAAGTCAGCCCGCGAAAACGAAGCGATCAACAACTCGGTGATTGCGCTGCTGCAAACGGTGTTTGAGCTGTCCAACAGAAACTTGACCGCAAAAGCGCCTGTGACTGAGGACATCATCGGCACGGTGTCGTCCTCAGTGAACCAGCTGACCGATGAGACGGCACGCACGCTGGCTGAGGTGCAGGACCTCTCAGACGCTGTGGCGCAAGCTTCCGGCTCGGTGCGCGAACAGGCCGCTTTGGTGGAACAAACGGCAGCGCGCGAGCGAGAGGCCTTGGCACAAATGTCAAGCAGCTTGAACGAAGCCACCGAGCAATTGGTGAAAGTGGCTGGTTTGTCAGACACGTCCAACATCGCTGCGGCGCAAACGGCGCAGTCCACGCAGGTGGCCCTCGGCGCTGTGCGCGACACAGTGCAAGGCATGGAATCGCTGCGCGAATCCATGAGTGAGATGGAAAAGCGCTTCAAGCGCCTGGGTGAGCGTTCACAAGAGATTTCAACGGCCGTGAACCTCATCAACACGATTTCAGAGCGCACACACGTGCTGGCCTTGAATGCGTCCATGCAAGCGGCTACCGCCGGTGAAGCTGGTCGGGGTTTTGCAGTGGTGGCGGAAGAAGTGCAGCGCCTGTCAGACTCGTCTCGCCAGGCCACAGCGCAGATTGCGCAGCTGGTGTCGAACATTCAGGCTGAGACGAATGAGACGCTCTTCACCGTGAACCGCTTGATTTCAGACGTGGTGAAGCAAACGGACTCCGCACAGCGCGCCGGTGCGCAGATGACGCAAACCCAGGCGGCCACGCAGCAGTTGGTGCAACTTGTGCAACAGATTGCCAGCTTCTCCACCCGGCAAGCCGAGCTCGCCCGCACTTTGCAGTCTTCCGTGTTGGACATCAACGAGGGCACCGAGCAAACATCGAACGCCATTGCGAGCCAAGCCCGTACCACGCAAACCCTGAGCGAAGTGGCGCAAAAACTTGCCGCTGCCGTGGCTCAGTTCCGCTTGCCCGAGCGCGTGGTTTGATCCCCTTGCGCTGATTCATTCGCCTAAGCAGCTCACAACACTACACGCCTCGCATGCAGCTCCAAGACCTGCTCCTCGTGCTGCACGACGATTTCGCCGCGCAGGTGCCAACCGTGGATGCAGCCATGCGCCGTTGGATCGCCCAGCCCGCGCACCCGCGAGAAGCGCATACCGAATTGCAGCAATGCTGGCAGCGCAGCGCTGAGGCAGCGGGCATGGTGGGCATGCAAGGCTTTGCTGCCTTTCTGGCCCAGGTGGAAAGTTTCGCTGCAGAGCGCTACGCACAGCGTGAGCACGTGAACAGCTCTGAGCTGTATTGGCTTGCGCAGTGGCATGAAAGCGCACTGCAGTACCTGGCCGCGCCTGCAAGCGAGGCTGCGGTTCAAGCGGTGCTCGGCTACTTGCGCTCTGCCCCACAAGCCACGGATGGCCAGGCGCTGGATGCCTTGGGCGAACTGCTTCGCCAGCCGCCCGCACTGCCCCACGATGGGATGGACGACGAGCTGGGCGAGCTGCCACCGGCAGAGCCCACCGACGTGATCCTCACGGCCGAAGATCTGGACGCTGACTTGTTCGGCACATTTTTGCAGGATGCTCCTTCGCAGATTGAGCGCTTGGCCGAGTACGGTCGCGCCCTCGCAGAAGCGCGCATTGATCACCCAGGCCTCTTGGAAGCGCAGCGCATTGCCCACACCTTCAAGGGCAGCGGCAACATCATCGGCCTTCCCTGCATTGGCCGGATGGCGCATCGGGTGGAAGACATCTTGGATCACGCCGTGGAGCGCATGGCCGAAGGCGAACAGATCCCACCGTTAATGGCCCGCGACACGCTCGGGGCCATCGAGTGCTTGGCGCAGGTGGTGGGCCACTTGAATGGCGAAGATGCCGCACCAGGCCACCGCTTGGCCGTGTTGCAGCGCTTGCTGGATTGGGTGAACCAATTGCGCTTGGGAGATGCCTACGAGTGGCAGCCGGAGCCAGTGGCGATCGCTGTGGAGGAAGCGGCTGATGTGCCCGGAAGCGAAGGCGCAGACGCTGTAGCGGGTGGCGCGCCAGCGCTTGCCATTGCGAGCGATCAGTTGCGTGTGGGTGGCGAGCGCCTCAATCGCTTGATGCGCCGCGCGGGGCAGAGCCTGATTTACGCAGACCGTTACAACCAGTTTGCGCGCTCAGCCATTGATCGCTTGCAGCGCTTGGAAATCAACCACCAGAATTTGGTGGCGCGCCTGCGTGAGCTGGAACTCTCGGTGGAAAAACAGAGTGTGACCTTGCTGGAAAAGCAAGAAGCTGGCGAGCAGTTCGATCCGCTGGAGATGGACCGCTACGACGCGCTGCACACTGCAACCCGCTTCGTGGCCGAATCTGCCCAAGATGAGTTGGAGTTGGCGCGGCAAGCGCGAGCCGAGACCGAGCGCATGCTGGCGATGCTGCGCGAGCAAAACAATGCCCTTCGAGACCAGCACCGCGAGCTGATCGATGCTCGCTTGGTGCCAGTGAAAACGATCTTGCCGCGCTTGAAGCGCAACGTAGCGCAAACGGCAGCGGCCACGCAAAAACTCGCCCGCCTCGAAGTGACTGGCGAGGGTGTGACGCTGGATTCAGACGTGCTCCAACGCTTGACCGAGCCGCTGTTGCACTTGTTGCGCAACGCGGTGGATCACGGCATTGAGCCGCCGCCCGAGCGCGCCGTGCTCAAAAAGGCCGAAGAAGGCGTGGTTCGCCTGGCTTTTGAGCGAGTGGGCCAAGAAGTGCGGGTGGTGTGCCAAGACGATGGTCGCGGCTTGGACCTGATGACCATCTTCCAAAAGGCAGTGGCCTACGGCTTGATCGAAGCCAGCACCAACTTGCCCGATGCCGAAATCGCGCGCTTGATTCTGCGCGCCGGTTTTTCTACCCGTGACACCGTGACTGAAGTGTCGGGCCGGGGCGTGGGCTTGGACGTGGTGGCCGAGCGCCTGCGCACGCTGAAAGGCCGCATCGACATTGAGTTTGAACCCAGCAAGGGCACGCGATTCGTGATGCATGTGCCGATCTCCGCAGGCTCCACGCATGCGCTCGTGGTGCGCGCTGAAGGCGAATTGATCGCCCTCGCAGCCGATCAAGTGGTGGTGGGCCTGGCCGCGCAGCAAGGGCAGTTTTCGGCTGAAGCTGGCCAAGAATTCAGCTTCAGCTTTGATGACAAGAGTTATCCTGGCCATTCGCTATCCCATTGGTTGGGCTTCGACTCGGGCCATGCCGATTTGGCCAAACTGAACACGCAGGCCGTCGTGCTGGCTCGGGGCAGCGGGGGCACTGTGGCGCTGGCCGTAGACGCCATTGTTGAAAGCCGCGAACTGGTGTTGCAAGAATTGGGCAGTGTGCTCAGGCGCATTCCCGGTGTGGTGGCTGGCTCGCAGCGCACCGATGGCCTGCCGCTTTTCTTGCTGGATGTGCCGACCTTGGAGCGCGCCGCGCGCTCAGGTGGGGTGCAGCGCGGGCCCAACTTGGCCCTGCGCAAGCGCCTAGAAGTGAAGCGCACGCAAGTGTTGGTGGCCGATGACGCGCTCTCGGTACGCAAATCCATGGAGCAACTGCTCAACGATGCGGGCTACGAACCCATCTTGGCGGTGGATGGCGCCCAAGCGCTCGAGCGGCTGCGCGAGCAGCGCCCTGCCATTTTGCTCACCGATCTGGAGATGCCGAATATGAACGGGCTCGAGCTCACACGCCGCGTGCGCGAGGTGCCCGATTGGGAGCAAATCCCCGTGATCATGATCACATCGCGGGCGAGTGATAAGCACCGCAATTTGGCGCTAGAAACCGGCGTGGACGTTTACCTCACGAAGCCTTACACCGACATCGATTTGCTTGCCCGCGTCAAAGACCTCATTTCCGGCGGCCGCAAAGCGCAGGATTAGCGATCGCTCACCGGACGCGAGTGCGTCTTCAAGCGGCGTCAAGTTGAGCAAGTAAGCGCGCGGCCTGGTCTCTGAGCGCCGCGCGGGCCTCCCCATCCATCCGCTGCACGTGTTTCACCATCAATGAGGTGCGCGGATTCGCGGCTAATTCTGCTTCGTGCCTGTCTAAAAACGCCCAGTACAGCGTGGTGATCGGGCACGCATTTGAGCCGGTTTTGTGCTCGGGCTTGTAGCGGCAGTTTTGGCAGTAGTTGCTTTGGCGTGAGATGTAGGCGCCAGATGCGATGTAGGGCTTGCTCGTGAACTGCCCGCCGTCGGCATAGAGCGCCATGCCCGCCACATTCGGCAGCTCCACCCACTCCACGGCATCCACGTACACCGCCAAATACCAGTCGGCCAAGGCCTGGGGCGAGATCTCGGCCAAAAGCGCAAACTGGCCCGTCACCATCAGGCGCTGGATGTGGTGCGCGTAGCCGTAGCGCAAAGTCTGGCCGACCACATCGCGCATGCAGGCCATGTGGGTCTCACCCGTCCAGTACCACTTGGGCAGAGGGCGCTCATGCTGGAAGTGGTTGGCGCTCTTCAGATCAGGCATCAGCCAATACACGCCGCGAATGAACTCGCGCCAGCCGAGCACTTGGCGAATGAAGCCTTCTACCCCCGCCAAATCCAGGCCACGCGCGTGGTAGGCCGCTTCTGCGGCATGCACGACCTCCAGCGGCTGGATCAAGTGCAAATTCAAAGCCACGCTCAAGAGCGAATGCCAGCCAAATGGCGTCTCCGTCCACATGGCATCTTGCGTCGAGCCGAAGCGGGGCAAGCGCGTGTCGATGAAGGTTTGCAGGGCGGCAAACCCTTGCTCGCGGGTCACGGGCCAGATGAAATCTGCGGTGCTGCCGGGGTGGGCGGCAAAGCGCTGGTTCACGAGATCGATCACCTCTTGCGTGATCCGGTCTGGCGTGAAGCGGGCGGGCGGAGTGATCTCCCCAGGGCCAGTTTTGGGGTACGCGCTGCGGTTGGACGCATCGAAATTCCACTGGCCACCCAAAGGCTTGCTTTTCGCACCAGCCCCCTGCATCAGCACGCCAAACTTGCGGCGCATCTCGCGGTAGAAAAACTCCATCCGCAGCTCTTTGCGATTCTTGGCCCAGGCGGCAAACTCGGCCTTGGTGCACAAGAAATGCGAATCGCTGTGCACCACGAGGCGCACTTGGGCGGCCTCGGCCACCGCTGCGATGGCCTCGTGCAGCCTGCGGTCGCCTGGCTCGCACACATGCAGCTCTTGCGGCTGGTGTTTAGCCAGCAGCGCAGCAAGCCGCTCCGCCAGGCCCTGATCGGGCAGATCAGGATCATCCAAGCCTGCATAGATCAGCGGCACTTGCGCGGCGTGCAGCGCATTGCAAAAGTGCCGCATCGCCGCCAAAAACACCGCAATCCGTTGCTTGTGGCTCCACACAGCCGTGGCTTCGCCCTCGGCCTCAATCATCAC
>JAAFHN010000032.1 GCA_013298415.1 Comamonadaceae bacterium | reverse complement strand
GACGACCCCTTGCAGACGATGACGCAAGGCCAGCCGCTGACGATCAACGTATTGAGCAACGACACGGTGGGCACGGTGGCGGCGACGGCGGCCAACGTGACGGTGACCTTGGTCAGCGGAGCACCTGCTGGCACCACGATCGACAGCAATGGCAGCTTGGTGATCCCTGCGAGTGCGACTGCGGCCAACTACACCATCACCTACCAAATCTGCGCAGTGCCTGCCCAGACGCCTGCTGCGTGCGACACCGCCATCAAACCCTTGAACATTGTTCCGGTGCCCATCATCGACGTTCGCAAAAGCGCGGGCACGCCGCAAGACCTGGGCAATGGCAAGTTCATGGTTCCGTTTGCACTCACTGTTGGCAACAGCGGCGTCACGGCAGTGCCCAACGTACAAGCCATTGAGAACTTGCAGCGAGCCTTTCCTGGAGCAGTCGTGGTTGCAGGCCCTGTGAGCCTCACACCCACGGCTGGAGCCACGTGCAGCCCGCCCGCAGTCGTATTCAACGGCATCGGCAACAACGCCTTGCTCAGCGGCAGCAACACCTTGACCCAAGGCCAGCGGTGCAACTTTGCCTTTACGGCAACCGTTGACTACGGCAGCTTGGCTGCAGTGCCGCAGACAGCCCAGAAGAACAGCGTCTGGGCATCAGGCAACAGCAACCCCAACAACCCTGGGCACACCGTGCCCAACGCCGGGGCTGTGACAACGCCGACCAACACAGTGACTGCTGACGAGTCAACGGACCGCACCGTCACCCCACCTGGTGCGCCTGGTGTCATGCCTGCGGCGCCTGGCGTTCCTGGTGCGGCTGGCTCAGATGCACCAGACCCAACGCCGGTACTGTTTGTGCCACAGACCATTGATGTCTTGAAAGCGGCATCCAGACCCATTCAGTTGGACACCTCGGGCAAGCGTTTCAGGGTGGCGTACGCCATCACGGTTGCCAACACAGGCAGCACGATTGCCACCAACGTGCAAGTGGGTGAGAACCTGAAATTCACCTTCCCTGCGCCTGCGAGCTTCCAAGTCAGTGGATTGGCGCTGGGGGCGGCAAGCAACGCCGTGTGCGCGCCAAGGCTCAACGCACAGTTCGATGGTGGTGTGGCCTACAACAGCGTTGCAGACGCGAAGAACTTCAACCTGTTCAGAAACAGCGCCAACCCTGCCAACAAAGCCTCCGACATGAACCTGCCAGCGGGCACGGCCTGTCAGCTCAGCTTTGTCGTGGATGTGGACTACGGCACAGCCGTGGTACCCACCGGTGCTGCGGGCGCACAAAACCGCGCATTTGCACAAACGGCGGCCAGCCCCAACGAAGGTGCCACGTTTGACCCAGCAACGGGCACCAAGATTGGGGATGCGCCGGATCTGATCAACAAAGACACCTCCGAAGGCGTCGTGACCACCAACACCTATGGTGGAACGCCACCTGGCTTCCCGGCGATACCTGCACTTGCCAAGCAAAACCCAGGCAGTTCCACAGAGGCCAAGTTTGCGACGCTAGAAGTGGTCAAAAAAGTCTCTGGTGCCATCACCCGTACCGGGTCCTCTGCCTTCCAAGTGCCGTATGAAGTGACGGTTCAAGCTGTGGGCAATGCAGGCGTGGTGTTGACGCAAGTCCAAGCAGTAGACAGCCTGAGGGCTGCGTACAGTGCGGGCAACCCCGTGATCACAGTCAGCGGCATGACGGCAACGCCCATCGGCGCGAGCTGTAGTCTGAACAACGGCTTCAACGGCGTGAGCGACATCCGCTTGTTGAATGGCACAGACGACTGGACAGTGGGCCAGGGTTGCACCTTCAAGTTCAACGCACTCGTTGCCTACGCCACCGTGGCAGACATCCCGAACGCGGCGCAAAACAACAGTGTCTATGTCAGCAGCGTGAGCGATTTGGCCAACATCAACGCGCCCAACAACGGCGGCATGGTCAACCCGGCAACTGGCGTGTGGACGCCACCGACGGCAGCTGCAGGCGAACAAGTCATTGCTAAAGACCAGTCCACCGACGGTGCACCTGTGCCACCCTCATCGGGCTTGGACATTCCGAAGGAAACACCCACATCTTTCGATGGCGTTCAGCAGCTTTTGCCGATTACCGGGCGGGTTTATGTTGATCGCGACTTCAGTAGCCCGCTTTACAACCCCGCCACAGACACGGGCTTGCTCGGTGGAGCGGTCACGACTCTGGCTTTGTGCAGCGTCAACCCCGGCGCTGCGTCCTGTCCTGCCGACAAAACCATTGCAACAGCCGTCACCACGCCTGGTACGGGTGCGTACAGCTTCCCAATGGTCGTGCCTGGCTCTTACTTCGTCGTACAAGAGCAACCTGTCGGCTACGGCTCCAGCACGCCCAATGTCGTCGCCGTAACTCAGCCGGTCGGTCGCGGCTTGACAGATGTTGATTTCGGCGAGACGTTGGCGTCCATCTCGGGTCGCGTGTATGAAGACCGAGACGATTCGGGCGTGTTCAGCGCGGGTGATGCACCGATTGCTGGGGTGAGTGTGAAGCTGTGCCTTAGCGGTGATGCGGCGTGTGCCAACCCTGTATCGACGACGCTGACGAGTGCTTCTGGGACATACAGCTTCAATGATCTGGTTGCACCGCCTGCTGGGCAGACCTACTTCATTGTTGAAGACCAGGCCACAGTGCCACCGCAATTCAGCAACGCCAACACCAACGTGGGTAGCCTTGTTGTGGGCGCAGGCGCGCCCGGTAATGTGGGTGCTGCCAATGTTGCTGCCAGCACGATCGCGGGCATCACGTGGACGCCGCAAGCGGGTGTGTTCAATGGGCCGTCTGCTGTGGGTGCCGAATACAACTTCGGCGAGAGTGCCTCGGCATCCGTATCTGGATTCGTGATTCTGGATCGCAATTTTGATGGTGCGCGCAACGGCAATGATGTGCCGCTTGCAGCAACAGTGACGCTCACCTTGTGTCGCAGTGCACCTGCGCACGGACAAGCCTGTGCGCCAGCAGATGTGGTGGCTACGACGGTCACCAGCCCTGCAACCGGTGCTTACAGCTTCAGCAGTGTCCGCGCTGGCACCTACACGGTTGTTGAGACACAGCCTGCGGGTTACGGCTCGAGTTCGCCGAATACTTCTGGTCCAGTGGTGGTCACGACAGGCCCCGTCAACAACATCAACTTCTACGAGACGGCGGCAAGCTTGTCGGGTCGCGTGTATGAAGACCGAGACGATTCGGGGACGTTCAGCCCAGGCGATGCACCGATTGCTGGGGTGAGCATGAAGCTGTGCCTGAGCGGTGACGCGGCGTGTGCCAACCCTGTATCGACGACGCTGACGAGTGCTTCTGGCACCTACAGCTTCAATGATCTGGTTGCGCCGCCTGCTGGGCAGACCTACTTCATTGTTGAAGATCAGGCAACAGTACCGCCGCAGTTGGGCAATGCCAACACCAACGTGGGTAGCCTTGTTGTGGGCGCAGGCGCGCCCAGCAATGTGGGCAGCGCCAACGTGCCTGCCAGCACGATCGCGGGCATCACGTGGACACCGCAAGCGGGTGTGTTCAATGGGCCGTCTGCTGTGGGTACCGAGTACAACTTCGGTGAACGCGGTGTGACCTCAATTTCGGGTTCGGTGATCCTGGACCGTAACTTTGACGGTGTGCGCAACGGCAACGATGTCCCGCTCCCCGTTGCTGTGACGCTCAGCTTGTGCCGCACTGCGCCTGCGCATGGACAAGCCTGTCCTCCTGCGGATGTGGTGGCCACGACCTTGAGCAACCCCGCGACAGGTGCCTACAGTTTCAGCAACGTTCGCACCGGCACCTACGCGGTTGTTGAGACACAGCCTGCGGGCTACGGCTCCAGTTCTCCGAACACGTCTGGTCCTGTCGTGGTCACCACGGGAGCGGTCACCAACGTCAACTTCTACGAGACGGTGGCAAGCTTGTCGGGTCGCGTGTATGAAGACCGAGACGATTCGGGCGTGTTCAGCGCGGGTGATGCACCGATTGCTGGGGTGAGTGTGAAGCTGTGCCTTAGCGGTGATGCGGCGTGTGCCAACCCTGTATCGACGACGCTGACGAGTGCTTCTGGGACATACAGCTTCAATGATCTGGTTGCACCGCCTGCTGGGCAGACCTACTTCATTGTTGAAGACCAGGCCACAGTGCCACCGCAATTCAGCAACGCCAACACCAACGTGGGTAGCCTTGTTGTGGGCGCAGGCGCGCCCGGTAATGTGGGTGCTGCCAATGTTGCTGCCAGCACGATCGCGGGCATCACGTGGACGCCGCAAGCGGGTGTGTTCAATGGGCCGTCTGCTGTGGGTGCCGAATACAACTTCGGCGAGAGTGCCTCGGCATCCGTATCTGGATTCGTGATTCTGGATCGCAATTTTGATGGTGCGCGCAACGGCAATGATGTGCCGCTTGCAGCAACAGTGACGCTCACCTTGTGTCGCAGTGCACCTGCGCACGGACAAGCCTGTGCGCCAGCAGATGTGGTGGCTACGACGGTCACCAGCCCTGCAACCGGTGCTTACAGCTTCAGCAGTGTCCGCGCTGGCACCTACACGGTTGTTGAGACACAGCCTGCGGGTTACGGCTCGAGTTCGCCGAATACTTCTGGTCCAGTGGTGGTCACGACAGGCCCCGTCAACAACATCAACTTCTACGAGACGGCGGCAAGCTTGTCGGGTCGCGTGTATGAAGACCGAGACGATTCGGGGACGTTCAGCCCAGGCGATGCACCGATTGCTGGGGTGAGCATGAAGCTGTGCCTGAGCGGTGACGCGGCGTGTGCCAACCCTGTATCGACGACGCTGACGAGTGCTTCTGGCACCTACAGCTTCAATGATCTGGTTGCGCCGCCTGCTGGGCAGACCTACTTCATTGTTGAAGATCAGGCAACAGTACCGCCGCAGTTGGGCAATGCCAACACCAACGTGGGTAGCCTTGTTGTGGGCGCAGGCGCGCCCAGCAATGTGGGCAGCGCCAACGTGCCTGCCAGCACGATCGCGGGCATCACGTGGACACCGCAAGCGGGTGTGTTCAATGGGCCGTCTGCTGTGGGTACCGAGTACAACTTCGGTGAACGCGGTGTGACCTCAATTTCGGGTTCGGTGATCCTGGACCGTAACTTTGACGGTGTGCGCAACGGCAACGATGTCCCGCTCCCCGTTGCTGTGACGCTCAGCTTGTGCCGCACTGCGCCTGCGCATGGACAAGCCTGTCCTCCTGCGGATGTGGTGGCCACGACCTCGAGCAACCCCGCTACGGGCAGCTACACCTTCAGCAACGTTCGCCCTGGCACTTACTCGGTTGTCCAGACTCAACCTTCCGGCTACGGCTCCAGCTCTCCAAACACGTCTGGTCCTGTCGTGGCGACGCTTACGCCAGTGTCGGGCGTTGATTTCTTTGAGACTGCGTCAAGTCTGTCTGGCTTTGTGTACGAAGACAAAAACAGAAACGCTACCCGTGACCCCGGGACTGATGTGCCGCTGGCTGGCGTTTTGATCCGTCTTTGCTCCAGCGCGGATTGCGCAGCGGGCTCAGTACTCTCGACCACTTCTACAGATGCCCAGGGTGCTTACTCGTTCACAGATCTGCCTGCGCCTGGGTCGTCGGGTTACTTCATCGTGGAAGACCAAACCACGGTGCCTGCCACGCTCGTTGACGTGGCGTCGAATGTCGGCAGCCTGGCAACAGCACCAGGCGTGGTTGGGTCTGCTGCGGGTACTGGCGTGCTCACGCCCAGCCGGATTGGCGGCATCTCCTGGACGCCGCCCGTTGCGGTGGTGACTGGGCAAGCGCCCGCCGTCGGAACCAACTACAACTTTGGTGAGGCCGAAGCCCGAGACTTGTCGGGCAAGGTGTTCTTTGACAAGAACCGTGACGGCATCATTGACCCCCCGACGGATACACCGATGGCTGGCGTAGCGATCACTTTGTGTCGCACGTCAACTTTCCCTTGTCCGGCATCGTCCGTAGTGGGAACGACGACGACCAACGCGACGGGTGACTACGAGTTCAAGCGCGTGCCTCAGGGTAGCTACTTTGTGCAGGAAACCCAGCCCCTTGGCTTCGGCAGCAGTGAGCCGACACCCAATGTGCGACCTGTGAGCATCGGCAGCACGAATGTGACCGGGATCAACTTCGGCAACACCCTCAGTTCGATTTCCGGCCTGGTGTACCTTGATAGCAACGGCAATGGCGTGCGCGACGGCAGCGAAGCGACCATGCCCCCAGGAATCACCATCACCCTGACCGGTCTGGACGCTGCCGGGGCGACTGTCACCCGCGTCACGACGACTGGCGCTAACGGGGCCTACCGATTTGATGACGTGAAGGTCGGTTCCTATGTGCTGACGGAGAGCCAGCCTGCTGGGTTTGGCATTGGCGGCACTAACGCGGGCACGCTTGCTGGCGGCCAATCCGCCCAAGGGTCAAACGTGATTGCCGCGATCGCCATGCCAGCGGGCGTGGACGCGTTGAATTACAACTTTGGTGACGTACCGAGGACAGCCGAGGTGAGCGGTACCGTGTGGAAGGACAACAACCACAACAAGCGGCTTGATCCGGGTGAAGAGCGCCTGCCTGGTTGGACCGTGCAGGTGTTCCGCACCTTGCCGGGCGGTTCGCCCACCTTGATCGCGTCCACGATCTCGGGTGCGGATGGTTCATACAGCATCAAAGGTCTCGAGCCTGGTCCCGGCTACAGCGTTCGCTTCGTAGCTCCGGGTGGCGGTGTGTTTGGCGGGGCGGTCAACGGAGAGCAGGGCGTACCGACATCCACCGGGCAAGTCGTGCGCGGTGAACTCACGGAAGTGACACTGCTCGACGGTCGCAACGTGCAAGAGCAGTCTCTGCCGGTCGATCCTGCTGGTGTGATCTACGACTCGTCAACCCGTTTGCCGATTCCTGGTGCCAGGATCACCTTCTCTGCGGCGCCCAGTTGCCCGCAGTACGACCCCGCCATTCATTTGGTGGGCGGTGCTGCGAACAGCACGCAAACCGTGGGTGCAGACGGGTTCTACCAGTTCTTGCTGAACCCCGGCGCACCAGCGTGCGAGTACCGCTTGACTGTGACGCCTCCCGCTGGCTACCAAACAGATCCGTTGATCACACCGCAGACCACGGTGCTCACGCCTCCAAACCGGCCGCCGAATGACGTGTTCGAGGTTCAGCCGTCCGCCTTGCCGCCGCTGCCTGGTCAGTCGACCGTGTTCTACACGGCGTTCAACCTGAATCCGTCGAGTCGAGACGTTGTGAACAACCACATCGCTCTGCAGGCCATCGTTCGCCCAGTGCTTTTCGTGAGCAAGGCCGTGGACAAAGCGAGCGCCGAAATCGGTGACACCGTGCTCTACACCGTGAGGGTGCGTTACACACAAGGCAACCTGTCGCTGACCAACCTGCGTTTGGTGGACACCTTGCCGGCTGGATTCCGCTATCTGCCTGGCACGGCCAGGGTCAAGCTCCCCGTTTCCACGCAGGTTGTGGCGCTGGCTGATCCCGTTGGCGCTCCTGGCCCGATGTTGACCTTCAACCTTCCTGTCTCAGGCGGGTTCGTTGCCGGAAACGAAGCAGAGGTGACCTACCGCGTTCGCTTGGGGGTTGGTGCGCTCGAAGGCGATGGTGTGAACTCGGTAGTTGCTCGTGCTCAGGGTGCGCTGGCGTCCAACACCGCTCGGGCACGTGTCCAAGTCCGCGAAGGCGTTTTCAGCAGTGAGGCCTGCGTTGTCGGCAAGATTTACATGGATTGCAACAACAACCACATGCAAGATCGTGAGGAGCTTGGTGTGCCTGGCGTGAAGGTGTACCTGCAAGACGGAAGCTTTGTTGTGTCCGATGTGGAAGGCAAGTACAGCATGTGCGGCTTGGCTCCGAACAGCAATGTGCTCAAGGTGGATCAGCTCACCCTGCCGCGCGGCGCGAGACTCACAACCTCCAGCAACCGCAACCTTGGCAACGCCGACAGTCTTTGGCTAGACGCGAAGAAGGGCGAAATGGTGCAGGCTGATTTCGTGATCGGCTCCTGCTCGAACACCGTCCTTGAGCAAGTGAAAGCTCGGCGGGCGCAGGGCGAGGTGCGTGGTGGTGCTCAAACCGAAGCGCAGGGCGCACCAGCGCTGAAGTGGCAGGGCAAACCCGCTGGATACCCTGAGCAGGGTACCGACAGCGCCAACCAAGCGCTCGTCGTGCCAAGGCCACCGGGGGCTCCGCCAAAACCGCAAGCGGAGGCGGAGGCCAACACGCCCGTGCCACAGCTGCCATCTGCCAGCCCCAATACCTCGGCGGAAACGCCGAGGCATGGCAAGTGAGGAGGAATCGCCATGACATCGATCCAACTCACCCCCCATCCCGTGTCCTGCATTGAGAGGCCCATTCGCGTGATGGCCAACCCTTCCCGTCTGAGGCCTCTTGTTGCGGCGGCCTTGAGCTTGTGCACCAGCGTGGCCTTCAGCCAAACCGGCTCCATTTACCGTGAGCCCTCTGTCACGCCCAGCGTTGGGCCCGCGCCGCAGCTATTTAAAGGCAGCTCAGCAGGCGGTGTGGATTACTCGGTCAACGCCGCTGTGGGTAGCCTCGTCGTGGAGGTTTCCCAAGATGGTTTGCCTGCGGACGGCGTGACGCCCAACCGCATCACCCTGCGCCTCTTTGCTGCCGATGGCAAGCCCCTTACTGGCCGGGCGGTTGCGACCGTAGAGGCCAGTGCCGGGAGGATTTTGCTTTCTGGTGCCAAAACTGACGAACTCGGCCCAGGCGGTCGTGACCGTGACCGCGTTGTGCCCGGCACGCAGATCGAAGTGACAGATGGTGTGGCCACGTTCACCCTGCTCGCACCCTCTCAGCCGCAGGATGTGCAGGTGCGTGTGACCGCAGGCGCTGCGGTTGCCCAAGGCGTGATTGCCTACGTGCCACATGCGCGCGAGTTTGTGGCTGCAGGTTTGCTGGAGGGCATCATTTCCGAGAAACGTGATTTGCAGACCAACGGTGTGCGAATAGACGACGCTTTCGAGCGCGAGCTGCGCCGCTGGACGCGTTCCACCAGCGACGGCCGAGGCTTCTACGGCGTGCGCAGTGCATTCTTTGTGAAGGGCAAACTGCAAAACGACTGGATCGTGAGCAGCAGCTTCGATTCAGACAAACCCACCCGCGGCCGTCAGTTCCGCGACGTGCGAACTGACACCGGATACACCGTGTTTGGTGATGCGAGTCTGCGCGGCACTGAGGCGCAATCCAGCGGCAACCTCTTTTTGCGCTTCGACAAAGAGCGCGATCATGTGCTCTACGGCGACTTCAATACGGGCGCAGGCTTTACCCAGCTTGGCGGCGGCGGAGCCACCGCCAGCGTGCAGGCGCGCAACCTGGGCAACTACAGCCGCAGCATGCTCGGCTTGAAAGCACACGGCGAGAGCAGGAACTATTTTGCAAACGTTTGGGCCTCAAGCGACAGCCTGAAGCAAGTGGTGGAGGAATACCGTGGCAACGGTACTTCCGGACCTTTCCGTGTGCGACTGAACTCCGGTATCGAAAACTCGGAGAAAGTAGAAGTCATCACCCGGGATCGAAATCAGCTCGGTGTAGTGCTGGATGTGAAAGCGCTCTCGCGATTCGACGACTACGCGTTTGAGCCATTTTCTGGGGCTGTGCTCTTGAAATCTCCGGTAGCCACCGTGGATGCAAACGGCAATCCCATGTACCTGAGAATCACCTACGAGGTGGATCAGGGAGGCGAAAAGTTCACCACTGCGGGCATTGATGGTCAGGTGAGGCTCGGTGAGTCATTTGAGGTGGGCGGCAGCTACGTGAAGGACGCCAACCCTTTGTCGCCCTACACCCTTGCAAGCGCCAACTTTGGCCTAGGCTTAGGCAAAAACACGCGCATCGTGGCCGAGGTGGCCAGTGCCGAGTCAACCCGATATCTGAGCGGTGGCAGCCTGCTCACCACACCCAGCGGCGCCGCCGGTGAGCTCCGCAATGACCGCAAGGGCGATGCTTGGCGTGTAGAAGCCAAGCACGCTGACGGCGCCTTCAGTGCGGGCGTCTGGGCCATGTCCAGCGATCCCAGTTTCTACAACCCTGCGGCCAGCATCTCCGAAGGCAAGGCAGAGGCAGGTTTGAAGGCGAGTTTGGGCATCGGTGCGGGCTTGTCCGTGTATGGCGAGGCCAGCGTGAATGGCAACAAAGCCGTGATGAACAACCCCAAGCGAGAAGCGGCTGCGCTCGGCTTGAAGTGGAAGTCTGGTCCGAGCCTTGAGTTGGATGCCTCGATCCGGCGCACCTCAGAGGATTCCGGCTTCGTGGGCAACTCGACATTGACGACCACCAGCGGCGCAGGTGGAGGCTTCTTCGGCCAAGGCACCGACGCCGTCAATCCAAGCACGGGCACGACCATTGCGGGCAACCTGAGCAACGGCGGCACCACCTCGGCACCTCCTGTCAATGCGGCGAACATCTCCTCAAGCACCCTCCGCTTGGCCGCGAACTGGATTCCGGCCGAATCTTGGGGCGTGCAGGGCGAAATTGAAGGCGGCAGCGGCAGCCAAAACCGCGCTGCGGTGCGCGTGAGCTACCAAATCAATGAGCGGGCAAAGGGCTTCGCTCGCTACGAAACACAGCGCGGGCTCACGTCTGCCGCTGCGCTGAACCCAGCCGATCGAAGCCAGGCCTTCACAGCTGGCGTCGAGAGCAGCTTCTTGCAGTCGGGAACGATGTTCAGTGAGTATCGGCTGCGCGATGCACTGTCGCAATCGGTGGGCACCACGCGCGACATGCAACTGGCCACTGGCGCACGCAACACCTGGCATGTGGACAAAGGCTTGGCGATCACGGCCAATGCCGAGCACTTGAAAGTGCTGCAAGGCGGCGTGCGCGATGCGATGGCACTCGGTTTGGGCGGAGACTACACCGCCAGCGAGTGGTGGCAGTTCTCAGGGCGGCTGGAATACAAAAAGCTCTTTGACGATCGCAACACCGCCGGCGATCAATCTGAGCAACAGTGGATGAGCACGCTGAGCGCCGCACGCAAGCTCAACCGCAGCTGGACGCTTTTGGCCCGCAACTATCTGCTGCTCACCGACTACGCTGACAAGGGCGATCGCATTCAGGATCGCTTCCAAGTTGGTTTCGCCTACCGGCCGGTTGACAACAACCGCTGGAATGCCCTGGGCCGCTACGAGTACAAGATGGAAAAGGATCAGTCCTCGCCAACCGGAGAGGACTACCGGGCTCACATCGTGTCGCTGCATGCGAACCACCACCCGAGCAGGCCTTGGTGGTTCAGCGGCCGTTTGGCGATGAAGTCCAGCACCGATAACAACCTCCTGCGTGATCAGACCTACAACGCCTGGCTGGTGGGAGGAAGAGCCACGTACGACTTCAGCGAAAACTGGGACATTGGCGTGATGGCCAGCATGATGGGCAGCCCTACGGGCAATGCCAAGCAGCATGCTGCGGGCTTGGAAGTGGGCTATCTGGTGCGCCAAGATTTGTGGCTCTCGCTCGGCGCGAACTGGACCGGGTTTTCTGACCGCGACTTGACCGCAGGCGAATACACGAACCGAGGTGTGTACCTGCGGCTGCGTTTCAAGTTCGACGAGAACCTTTTGCGGGGCGACAACAAAACGGTCAACCGCAGCCTGAATCGCTGATTCTCAGCGCAGCGAAGAACCTCGCCCAAACGCCCACACCCGTACCGCAACGAACACCCCATGGAGCACCCCAAGATGGCGCATACCCAGACACTCTTTGCTGCCTTGGCAGCAGCAGCTTGCACCTTGCACGGCGCAGCGTTTGCCCAAACCCTTACGCCGCCGCGCGAGCGCGCCACAGATGGCGCAATCCACCGCGACAACGAAAGCTACGAAGCTGTGCAAGCGCGCATCAAGGCGCTGAACGACAAGGGCGTGCGTGTGGCGAGTTACGGCCTATCCAAGGCGCAGTGCTGGCTCGATGTGAGCTTGCATGAATACAGCCGTAACGACCGCAGCGCCTTTCCTCAAGAGGCGATGACGGAATCCGTGAAGCTGATCCAGAGCATGGAAGCGGGGCGTCCCGTGGGCATGGAAACACCGCTCGTGAACAAGGCCGCCAAGTTGCGCCCCGACCTGTGGGATGCCGCAGCCGCGCTGAAAACCCACCGAGGATTCCGCTGCGCTGAGCAAAAGACGGCCTGCGCCGAGGTCGAACTCGTGCACGCTGGCAATG
>JAAFHN010000319.1 GCA_013298415.1 Comamonadaceae bacterium | reverse complement strand
CGCGGTTGCGATCACGCTGGCTGCCGTGTATGCCGAAACCGTGATCGGATTTAAGCCGCAAGAGACCATGGTGCTCATCTTTGTGCTTAACCTAGCTGCTGCGGGCGGGGCCTTTACATTTGGGTATGTGCAGGATCGCGTTGGGCACAAGCGCGCTTTGGCGGTGACTCTGGTGGGTTGGATTGCGACCTGCTTGATCGCCGCTGCTGCCAGCAGCAAGGGCATGTTCTGGGTGGCTGCAAGCATCGCCGGGCTTTGCATGGGCTCTAGCCAATCCGCTGGCCGGGCGATGGCTGGGGTGCTGACCCCTTCGCAGCGTCTGGCGGAATTTTTCGGCCTTTGGACCTTCGCGACCCGGCTGGCCAGCATCATTGGACCGCTGACCTATGGCCTCATCACGTACTTGACGGCGGGCAATCAGCGCGTTGCCATCGTGTCCACGGCGCTCTTGTTCGTTGCCGGGCTCATCGTGCTGAAAGGTGTGAACATGGAGCGCGGTCAAGCCTTGGCCGCATGCCCGACAGATCAGCCTTCGCCATGAGCAGGACCGAAGACGCAGCGCAAGGCTTCGCTGCCGCGCCAACAAAAATCATCGGGGCCGCTTCAGCAGCGCCTGCCTCGCCTGGCCCGCACGGCATGGCGCTTCCCATCGGTACCAGGCTCGAGGAGTTTGAGCTGCTCAGCGTGTTGGGTGTAGGCGGTTTCGGAATCGTGTACCTTGCGCAGGATCACAGCCTGGGAAGGCAAGTGGCGCTCAAGGAGTTCATGCCCACCTCCTTGGCATGGCGCGATGGCTCGAGCCAGGTAAGGGTGCGAAGCGAGGCGGATACCAGTACCTTTGAGTTGGGCATGCGCTCTTTCGTGAACGAGGCGCGCTTGCTCGCCCGGTTTGACCACAGAAGCCTGCTGAAGGTGTATCGCTTTTGGCAAGCGCATGGCACGGCGTACATGGTGACGCCTTTCTACCAAGGCCAAACGCTGGCGCAGGCGAGGGTTGCGGGCTCGCCCCACGCCGCGCCTGCAAAACTGCCAGGGTTGATGGCGTCCATCGTCGGCGCGCTTGCGGTGCTGCACGGCGAAAACGTCTTTCATCGCGATGTGGCGCCGGACAACATATTCTTGTTGGAAGATGGTCACCCTGTGCTGCTCGATTTTGGAGCAGCTCGGGCCGTGATTGGTGAGCGCACGCAGTCATTGACAGCAATCCTGAAGCCGAGCTTTGCGCCCGTGGAGCAGTACTCGCAGACGGGTGTGCTTCGGCAGGGGCCTTGGACTGATTTCTACGCCTTGGGTGGCGTGATGGTCTACGCGCTGACGGGCTACCCGCCCAGCCCATCGGTGAGCCGAGCCATCGCCGATGACCTGTTGCCACTTTCCGAGCAAACTGAAAATGCCCAGAAGTGGGCTCTTCCGCCGCATTTCCTTCGGGCGGTGGATTGGTGCTTGCGAATCCGCCCGCAAGACAGACCGCAGGCGGTGGATGCCTTGCTGGCCGTCCTTGCAGGCGAGGCTGGCGTGCCACCTGAGGCGAGCACGAGCCAGTTTGTGATTCGCCCTGCCAATGAGATGGGTACGGCGGTCAACGCGCCCACGGTGCCCTTGGCAGCGGCTGCGGTGAGCGCGCTTGCGCAAGGAAGCTTTGTATCCGGAACCGCTTCGCCCAGCTCTGCTCCGGGTGCAGCCCCAGCGACGGGGACGACTTCCCCCTTCGACGAAAGCCAATTCGCCGCTACAGTGCTGGCCGATGATCTGCCGCAGACGCAACAGGCGTTTGCGCCAGACTCGTCCGAAGCAAATGGCGGCTCCGGCACATCTGTTCGCGGGAACGCGGGCTTCGGGCGTTTGATGCGATGGCAACTCTGGGCAGGTGTTGGGGGGACGGCGCTGGTTGCAGGCTGGCTGACGATGGGCATCATCCGAAATGACGCCGGGTCTGGGCCTTCCCTCGAAGGTACCCATACGCCTGCGATGCCGGGGCCCTCCACAGTTGCTTCCGCATCGGTGGCCGAAAGTGCGGCCATTGCCATGGCGCCGGGGGGCGGCAGCGTGGCTCCTTCTGAAGCCTCGAGACCTTCCGCGCAAACGGTGTTGCCAGCAAGCGGCGCGAGCTCACCAGCGCTTCTGAGCGGCGCTCCCTCGCAAGGAGGAACCGGGCGATTGCAGGCTGAGACAGCTTCGCGACCCCTCGCTGCAAGCGCGGCAGCGGCCTTGCGTGCTGCTGCTTCTCGGGTGCAGGCAGTGCGCGCGGCGGCTGCGCACCCGAGCTCACCGCAGACCTCAGCCTCCGGCCTAGCCTCAGTCGGCGCAACCGTGCCCAGTAGCGCCGCTGCGAGTTCCGGTGCGAGTTCCGGTGCGGTGGCGGCTGCGCGCGCCACTTCGAAACTACCACCTGCCGCGGCAAAAGACGACTCGCCCAAGCCCGCCGCCCCCGTGGATCCCGAGGCCGCTTGCGCAGATCGAATCCTGCTGGGCAAGCAGCTCTGTTTGAGCCGCATCTGCCGACAGCCGAGCTACGAGAAGCATCCGGATTGCATCAAGCTGCGCGACATTGAGGATGCGAGGCTGCAGCCGATGCGCTGACCGTTCTGACGCAAATGGACCAAACCAAATCGCCCCACATCGTGATCCTTGGCGGCGGCTTTGGTGGCCTCGAAGCCGCGAAGGCCTTGGGCAAGGCCCGCTGCCAAGTGACCCTGATCGACAAGAGCAACCACCACCTTTTTCAGCCGCTGCTGTACCAGGTTGCGACGGCGGGGCTTGCAGGCCCAGCAGTTGCCGCTCCCATCCGGCACATCTTGCGCAAGCAAAGCAACGCGTGTGTGCTTTTGGCGGAGGTGGCAAGCGTTGACCCCAGCGGAAAGCTGGTGGTGCTGGCCGATGGCAGTGAGCTTTCCTACGACGCATTGATCGTGGCTTGCGGCGCGACGCACAGCTATTTTGGCAATCCGCAATGGGCGGAATTTGCGCCTGGTTTGAAGACTCTCGACGATGCAATGCAGATTCGCCAGAGGATGCTGACGGCCTTCGAGGCAGCGGAGCTGGAAGCGGCGATTCGTGTCCAAACCAAGGGGTCGGCTGCGCTCCCCCCTACTGAGTCGTCTCCGGTCATGCGCTTTGTCGTGATCGGCGCGGGGCCAACTGGGGTGGAGATGGCTGGGACGATGGCGGAAGTAGCTCGCCACACGCTTCGAGGCGAGTTCAGGCACATCGATCCCACTCGGGTGGACATCTTGCTGGTGGAGGGCGGCGCTCGTGTGCTGCCAACGTTCGACGAGGATCTCTCAAGCGCGGCCTTTGCGCAGCTGCAGCGCCTGGGCGTCAACGTGATGCTGGACGCCCGCGTAGTGGGCATCGATTCATCGTCGGTCGAAATCCAAACACCAGGCGGGCGACAGCGGCTGGAGAGCGCTTGCACGGTTTGGGGAGCAGGCGTGCAAGCAAGTGCCATCGCGAAGAGTCTAGGCGTGGACTTGGATCGCGCGGGTCGGGTGCAGGTGAGTGCCGACTTGGCGGTGGAGGGCTTGCCCAAGGAGAGTTGTATCTTCGTGGTGGGCGACATGGCCAGCGCGCTGAGCCAGGGGCGGGTGGTTCCTGGCGTCAGCCCCGCCGCCAAACAGATGGGCCGTTGCGCCGCGCACAACGCTCTCGCCCTGCTCAATGGCGGGCCGCTCAAGGCCTTCAGATACAGAGACTACGGTGCGCTGGCAACCATCGGCCGCAGATCGGCCATTGCGGATGTGGGAGGCGTGAAACTCAAGGGCACTTCCGCGTGGCTCTTTTGGCTCTTTGTTCACATCTTCTTTTTGATCGGATTCAAGAATCGGGCGGTTGTGATGGTGGAGTGGGCTTGGAGCTACTTCACCTTTTCGCGAGCTGCGCGGATCTTTGGGCGGAGCCGGTGATGCGCAGCACGAATGGCCTGAGGAAGAAACGTTGGATTCAAAAACTATAGCAAACAATGTAATGAATGATTGGACAGCCAGCCTAATTGTTGTTGTTTTTCCCTCTCATAGCATCAAAAAGCAGCTCGTCGTAGATCTTGGCGTATCGCTCAGCCACCTGGGCCCATGAGTGCTGGACTGCGAAGCGATGCGC
>JAAFHN010000192.1 GCA_013298415.1 Comamonadaceae bacterium | reverse complement strand
TGGGGAATGCTCTTGGGATGGGGTTCAAAACGCGGCTTGAGCGGAGAGGTACCAGCCGGTTTGCTTGGCCGCAACAAAGGGCGGCGCGATTTGGCCGAGGTCCACATAGGCGGCGGTGATGGAGAGCTGCTTGTGCGGCACCCAGGCGATGAAAATGTCTTTCCAGTCTTGCTCGGCGAGCACGCCAGGCCCCAAGATGCGGTTCAGGTTGTCGGGCTTTTTGCGGTACTCGATGCCGATTGCAAGGCTTGGCGACAGCAGCTTGGCAATGGAGATTTCTGGCATCCAGCGCTTGCCGCCTTCGCGCGCCGAGCCAAAGCCGAGCAGGCCGTTTTGATTCGCGTTGGTGGAGCGCAGCGTGGCGTTCACGAGCACGCCGGGGCCGAGGAAAAGCTTGGTGGCGCTCAGATAGACATCCGTGCCACTGGTCTTTGCGCCAAGCGTGGTGAGCGTGGGCTTTAAGCCGCCTGCGTCCAGCGACTTGTTCAGCGCGCCGATGGAGATTTGGGGCATCCAGGTATCCGCATCCAGGATCGCTTCGCCAGCGAGGCGAACCTTCACGCCGGTGATGTTTTGCTTCAGCGTGAGGCCCGGCAGGCCAAGCGCAACGCCTGTTGGGCCGGTGTCAAAGCTCTGCTGCGCGTAGCTCACTTCCACGCGGTTGTTCCACGCAAAAGCGGCTCCAGCCACGTTCAGTTTGTAGTCTTGCGTGCGGGCTTGGCTTGCGAAGGCGCTTGCGCCCCATTCGCCGGCAGCGGCCTGCGTGCCGATCAGCGCCCAGGGGCTGATGCCGCCACCGGCTGCGCCGTCAATCGTGCTCACGCCACCCGTGAGCTTGAGTTTGCCGGTTTCGGCGTGTGCGCCGAGGGCCAGGCAGGCCAGCGCTGATGCTGCCAGCAAGTGCTGCGGGCGCATTGACATTCGATTCATCCATCACTCCAAGGCTATTGATGTGATGGGGATACGGCTACAAAGCCGTTTTGGATGCGTTCAGAGGCAGATTTGATGCCAAATTGGCTGATTAGGATCAGGCCTGAGCTAGAGCTCCGTTCGCCCTGAGCTTGGTCGAAGGGCATGCGAGGGGCTTCGACAGGCTCAGCCCGAACGGAGAGGTTGGTACGTCTGAGGCATGATCCAAATCCGCTGGCAATATTGCCTGATTAGCACCATTCCTCAAATAGAAACCCGTTCGCCCTGAGCTTGGTCGTTGGGCATCGCCAGGGGCTTCGACAGGCTCTGCCCGAACGGACGGGTTGGCGCATCTGAGGCATGGTCCTAATCAGGTAAAAGTGCTCCTCTGTCCAGGTGTTTTCAATGTTTGTTGCTACTGAAAATGTAGCGTACGCAAATCCACATTGCCACCGCAAATCACGAGGCAAACGGTCTCGTCTGGCCCAAGCTGCACCGCGCCGGATTGAAGCGCCGCCAGCGGCAAGGCAGCTGCAGGCTCCACGGCAAGGCGGCAGTCTTGCCACAGGGTTTGCTGAGCGCGGGCAATGGCCTCGTCGGTCAGCAAGTGCGCGTGCTTCACATGCTTCTGGGTGATGTCCCAGGCGATATTGCCAATGCGTTTTGCGCCGAGTGCGTCGGCTGCAATGCCGCTCACGGCCACATCCACTGGCTGGCCTGCCGCTCGCGCGGCGTGCAGGGTGGGCGCAAGCGCGGGTTCCAGGGCGTGGATGTGGCAGCGGTCTTCAAACCAAGCGGCCAAGCCCGCAATCAGGCCGCCGCCGCCCACGCTTACGAGCAAATGATCTGGCACGCCTGCTTTCGCCTCGATTTCAGCGCCCAAGGTGCCTGCACCGATCACAACCTCTGCTTGATCGTAGGCATGCGTGAGCAGCGCACCCGTTTCGCGTTGCCTCTCCAAGCAAGCGGCCAAGGCATCGGCGTACACAGCACCAATGATCGTGACTTTCGCACCCAGGCTGGCAAGCTTTGCGCGTTTGGCGGGGCTTGACACTTCGGGCAGAAACACCTCGCAAGCCACGCCCAAATGCTTGGCCGCTGCTGCTGTGGCGATGCCCGCATTGCCGCCGGATGCCACCACCACGCCTGCGGGGCCAATCGTGTTTTGCGTGAGCCGGTTCAGCATGCCGCGCGCTTTGAAACTGCCGCTCACCTGCAAGTGCTCCAGCTTCAGCCAAAGTGCTTTGCAGTCCACACCCAGCGCTGCACCTGGCAGGCGCAGCATCGGCGTCTCACGCAAAAAGCCGCCGTGTTCAGCAAAAAGGCGCTTGTGCGCCGCTGCGATTTGGTCGCGCATCAAGCCACTTCAGCCTGCTCGGTCACTGCGCCCAGGCGCAGACCTTTGGGCAGCGGAAACTTCGTCGTCTCCACAATCCCGTCCATCTTGCGCACGCTCACCACGCCGAGTGCGCGCAGCCGCGCTATCACGCCGTTCACCAGCACTTCCGGCGCGGAGGCCCCTGCTGTTAAGCCCACGCGCTGCTTGCCCACGAACCAAGCGTCCTGCAGCTCGCTGGCATCGTCCACCATGTAGGCTGGGGTGCCCAAGCGGTCGGCCAGCTCGCGCAAGCGGTTGCTGTTGGAGCTGGTGGGGCTGCCCACCACGATCACGATGTCCACTTGGCCTGCCATCAGCTTCACCGCGTCTTGGCGGTTTTGCGTGGCGTAGCAAATGTCTTGTTGCTTGGGTTTTTTGATGAGCGGAAAGCGTGCCACCACAGCAGCGGCAATCTCGGCAGCGTCGTCCACGCTGAGTGTGGTTTGTGTGACCACTGCCAGCCGCTCCGTTTGGCGTGGCGACACACGCGCCACATCGGCCACGTCTTCCACCAAGTGAATGCCTTCTGAGAGCTGGCCCATCGTGCCTTCCACTTCGGGGTGGCCCTTGTGGCCAATCATGATGAACTCGTAGCCCTCTTTGGCGAGCTTGGCCACTTCCACATGCACTTTGGTGACCAGCGGGCAAGTGGCATCAAACACTTGAAAGCCGCGCCGCGCTGCCTCATGCTCCACGGATTTGGGCACGCCGTGGGCTGAAAACACCAGCGTAGAGCCGGGCGGCACATCGGCCAAGTCTTCAATGAAGATCGCGCCCTTGCGCTTCAAATCTTCCACCACATGCGTGTTGTGAACGATCTCGTGGCGCACATAGATCGGCGCGCCGAATTTGGCCAGCGCATGCTCCACGATGTCGATGGCGCGATCCACGCCTGCGCAAAAGCCTCTCGGCTCGGCGAGCGTGATTTCTTGGGGAAAGCTCAGGTTTGTGGTCATAACACGCCAATGATCTTCACTTCAAACTGCACGGCTTGGCCCGCAAGCGGGTGGTTGAAATCAAACAGCACGCGGCTCGTCTCAGCCGCGCGCACCACGCCTGCATAGCTGCTTTGGCCATTGGGCGTGGGGAACTGCACCACGTCGCCAATGCCGTATTCCTCCAGCGGATCGCCGAGCGTGCGCAGCAAGCTGCGCGCCACCCATTGCTGCATCTCGCCTTGGCGCTCGCCATAAGCCTCGCCCGGCGGCACGTCAAACACAGCGCTTTCGCCTTCAGCCATGCCGATCAGGCGCTGCTGCAAGGCGGGGGCCAGCTCTTGGGTGCCCATGCTGAGCGTGGCGGGCTTGTCTGAAAAGGTGTTCACGATGTCAGCGCCACCTGGGCCGCTCAGGCGATAGTGCAGGGTGATGAAGGAGGCGGCGTCGATGCGCGCGGCAGTGTCTTGCATGATGGCGGGAGCGCTCGCGCACATCCGATGGGAAAATCCAATTTTAAAGACCGCGCAGCCTGCGACCGAACCGTGAGCTTGAAGACCCTACCTGAAGACGCAAGGCCTCGCGAAAAAATCTTGGCGCGAGGCGAGGCCGCCCTGTCCGATGCCGAGCTGCTGGCCATCGTGTTGCGCACCGGGCTCCCCGGCCAAGGCGTGTTGGCGCTGGCGCAGAGCCTGCTTGATGGCCAAGGCGGCCTGCGTGGCCTGTTGCAAGCCGAAAGCGCGGCGCTCGCGAAAGTAAAGGGCTTGGGGCCTGCCAAGCGGGCAGAGATTTTGGCTGTGCTGGGCTTGGCGCGGCGGGCCATGGCCCAGCAGCTCACCGAGCAGCCGGTGTTCAGTGAGCCAAGGCTCTTGCGGCAATACGTGCAATTGCAAATCGGCGCGCTGCCCTATGAATGCTTTGGCATCGTGTTTTTGGATGGGCATCAAAGGTTGATTGGCTGGGAGCAGCTGTTTCGCGGCACGCTGTCGCAAACCACCGTGTACCCGCGAGAGGTGGCTGTGCGGGCCTTGGCGCGCAACGCATCCACGGTGATCGCCGTTCACAACCACCCCACGGGCGACTTGTTGGCCAGTGAGGCCGATCGCGCACTCAGCCGCAAGCTTGAAGCCGCATTGGCTTTGCTGGATGTGCGCCTGGCAGACCACTTGATCTGCGGGCCGCAAGGCTGCGCTTCGATGCAGGAGACGGGCGGGTGGTGAAGGCTGTTGCTGGCAAGGGATTGGCCGACTTGAAGAAGCTGCGCGACGCCGCCGCTGCGGCTGAGCGCGAACGCGCTCGCCTGGCCCGCCAAGCCGCGCTCGCCGAAGAAAAGGCCAAAGCCAAGTCGCAAGTCGATCACCAGCTGTTTGTGAAGGCCGTGGGCCAAGTGGAGGCGCTGCCCAAGCGGCATCGCGGCGCGAAGCGCGTGCTGGCGCTGCCGCCAGCGCTGCCCGTGCCACGCCAGCGCATGGCAGACGATGCCCGGGTGATGCAAGAGTCGCTGTCGGATGAATTCGATGTGTCCACCCTCTTGGAGACAGACGCGCATTTGAGCTTCAAACGCCCCGGCTTGGGCGCGGATGTGCTCAAAAAGCTGCGGCGGGGAGATTGGTCGATCCAAGCGCAATTGGATTTGCATGGTTTGCGGCAAGACGAAGCCCGCACCGCACTCGCCCAATTCGTGCGCGAATCGCAAAAGCGCGGCGTGCGCTGCGTGCGCGTGGTGCATGGCAAGGGCTTGGGCTCCCCCGGTAAATCGCCGGTGCTGAAGAACAAAGTTCACAGCTGGCTCGTGCAAAAAGCCCAAGTGCTGGCCTTCGTTCAAGCCAAGCCGAGTGAGGGCGGGGCAGGGGCCTTGGTGGTGTTGCTGGCGGGAAGCCGCTGAAGCCTTGAGCCGCGGGGCTACTGGTTTCGCATCCAATCGGCCGTGCCAAAAAAACTGCGCTCCAACTGCTCCGCCAGTTTGGGCTCCACGCCCGTCTCCGCCATCGCTTGAAACATGCAAGCCAGCCACTCGTCGCGCTCTTGGATGCCGATGTGCACATGCAAATGCCGCGCCCGCAGCATCGGGTGGCCGAAGCGCTCGGTGTAGTGCTGCGGCCCGCCCAGCCAGCCGCAGAGAAACCAAAAGAGCCGCTTTCGCGGCTCGCTCAAATCGCTGCCGTGAACTTCACGCAGCCGAGCGTAAGTCGGCTCCAAATCCATTAAGTCATAAAAGCGCGTCACCAGCGCCTGCACCGCTGCTTCGCCGCCGATGCGTTCGAAGGGCGTGGTCATGGGTGTGGGTTCGTCGGGTTTGGGTTGGAGCATGGCCAAACTGTAGCGCCACGCTCGCCGGGCAGGCAAATCGCGTTCTGTTGAGTTAAAGTTATACTTTTATTTAATATTAACTTGGGTAACACCATGCACACCACCACACTTCGCCGAGTCGGCGGATCCGTCATGTTGGCCGTGCCGCCCGCCTTGCTCAAGCTGCTCGCACTCGATGCCGAATCCAGCGTGGGCCTTTCACTGGACAAAGGTCGCCTCGTGGTGCATCCCCAGCCCGCCCCGCGCTACAC
>JAAFHN010000580.1 GCA_013298415.1 Comamonadaceae bacterium | reverse complement strand
CAGAGGTGCTGCGTGCGGCCAAATCGATCGCCACACTGAAAGCGCGTTTTCCAAACCACCGCGCAGCCATCGATTTGGCGGTAACCGATGCAGGCTTGCCAGCAGAGCGGCTGCTCTGGCTGCCCATGATCGGCCGCAAGACGTTTTGGACCGTGCTGATCGACAGCCAAAGCGCCGAGCCCAAAGCCTTTTTGCCATTGGATTCGTTTTGATGCTTTCTCATTTGACGCGCTCATTCCTGCCCTTTGCAATCGGGCGAGGCTCGCGTCTGCGCCAAGTCGCCATCGCTTGCACCCTTGCGCTCGGCAGCTTGGCTGCGCCCACTGCCAGTGTGCATGCCGATCCGCTGCCAAGCTTGGGTGGCGCAGGCGAAATGTCGCTCGCGCAGGAACGCAAAATCGGCGACAGCATCGCCAAGCAGCTCTACCGCGATCCTGACTTGCTAGACGATCCGCTGCTGCAAAACTACGTGGACGGCATTTTTTCGGCCATCGTGGCCGCCGCCCGCGAGCGCGGCGAGCTTGATGCCGACATGGCCGAGCGCTTTGCGTGGAAGGCCTTCATTGGCAAAGACCGCACGGTGAACGCCTTCGCCTTGCCGGGCGGGTTTTTCGGCATCCACGCGGGCATGCTCAAGGTGAGTGCCAGCCGCGATGAATTTGCCAGTGTGGTGGCGCATGAGGTGAGCCACGTGACGCAGCGGCACATCAGCCGCAGCATGGCCAAGCAAGCCGAGCAAGGCCCGCTCATCATGGCCGCTACGATTTTGGGCATCATCGCCGCCAGCCGAAGCGGCAGCGCCGATGCCTTGGCCGCCACCGCCTACGGCAGCCAAGCCGCAAGTGCGCAGCTGCAACTGAACTACAGCCGCGACATGGAGCGCGAAGCGGATCGCGTGGGCTTCAACGTGCTGTCTCAAGCTGGTTTCGTGCCCGATGGCATGCGCTTGATGTTTGAGCGCTTGCAGCAGGCCACGCGGCTCGTGGATTCCGGCCAGTTTCCCTATCTGCGCTCCCACCCGCTCAACTCCGAGCGCATCGCCGAAATTCAGGCGCGCACCCAGCTCGATGCCCCGCAAGCTGTCGTATCGATGCGCGCCCCGACGGTAGCAGCAGGCAACGCCAGCATGCGCCACGCCATGGCGCGCGATCCTGGCATCAGCCCGGCGATGCACAACCTGATGAGCTCCCGCGCCAAGGTGCTGGCTGATAACAGCTTGGACCAATTGCGCATCCTCACCCAAGAAGGCAGTGCGGCCCACCTCGACACATTGAGTGCCGAAAAACGCCCCGCAGCACTCTACACCGCCATGCTCGCTCAGCAGCGCCTGCGCGAGTACGACGCTGCGCTTGCCACCCACATGCAACTGCGCGCCCTGCTGCCAGATGATCCCGCCGCTCGTATGGTGCTCTTGATCGCGCGCAACGAAATCCTGCGCGATCAAGCGATTGCGTTCAATGCCACTGCCAACTGGCGTGCCGTGAGCGACAGCGCCGAGCCACTCGCCCGCGCCGAACTGCTCTCGCGCCCAGCGCTGATGGCTTGGGCTGCCACGCAAATCAGCGCGCAGCAAGCGCCGCAAGCGGTCGAGCGCCTGCAGCTTTGGGTGGCGGATCACCCGCAAGACAGCTACGCGTGGCGGATGCTCAGCAAAGCTTACGAAGGCCAAGGCCGCATGCTGCGTTCGCTGGAGGCGGTGGCACAAGCTCACCGCGTGGAAGGCGATTTGCGCGGTGCTTTGGATCGGCTTCAATCAGCTCAGCGGCTGGCTCGCGGCACACCCACCGACCACATCGATGCATCCATCATCGACACCAAGGCGCGCGAGATCCAATCAGCGCTTCGCGAACAAGCGGTCCAAGACCGCTTCAATCGCCAACTGGCATACGGAGTAAACCAGCGAGCCCATCAACGCGGGCAAAAAACCAGCCACGTTAAAACCGTCCAACATTGATCCCGCCGCCCAAAACAAGAGCGCGTTGATCACAAAGTAGAACAAGCCCAGCGTCACGATCGTGACCGGTAGGGTGAGGATCACCGCAATCGGTTTGATGAACACGTTGAGCAAGCCAATCACCAGCGCCGCGGTCATTGCCGCGTAAAAACTCTGGATCTCTACGCCCCTCGCGACGTGTGCGACGACCATCAGCGCACAAGCGCTCAGGGCCCATTTGCAAATCAGTTTCAGCATGCGTGAATTATCGGGGCGGGCGATACAACCCGCAGCCCTTGAACAGCAGCTCAGCAGCCGGTCGCAAAAGACGCTGAAGTTTCGAAAAAGACGCAAAAAGCAGCCAATTCAACCTAGGGAAGGTCTGAATAACCCGTCTCGCCGCGACGGCGCCGAGCTGCTTTGCGTTCGTTCGGCGCGTTTTGCTTGAGCTTTAGGTTTTGGTCGTCGTCTTCGTTCGCGTTTCTCTCGAATTGCTC
>JAAFHN010000593.1 GCA_013298415.1 Comamonadaceae bacterium | reverse complement strand
TTTGCTGGAAATGGCCGCAAAATTTGTGCGGAAATTCACAGAATCTTCTGCGAATCGGCTCAAAGCAGATCTGCGATGTCGTCCCAAGCCTGAGCGGGGATGCGGCCTGCGTAGCGTTTCACGGGTTTGCCGGTTTTGTCGATCACAAACGCGAGCGGCAGTGTGTTGGCTTGCGGCAGCAGCGAAGAGCCGCTTTGGCGTGTGTTCAGGCTGTCTTTGTAGCTGGCATCACGCGCCCAGAGCTGCACAAAGCGCTGCTTGCTGGGCACAGCTTTGTTGATGATGGCGTTGTAAGCCTCCACGTCGGCGATGCGCGAATCCACGCTCACGAGTACCAGCTCAAACGGCTGATTCGCCCAGCCCTGCACGTTTTCGCGCAGCTCTTTCATCAAATCGCGGCACACGGCGCAATCGGTGCTCCAAAACATCAAAAGCACCACCTTGCCCTTGGCTTGTTCGAGCTTGAAGGCCTGCTTGTCCATGGTGTTGCCTTCGAGCTGGATGCGTGCGGGCAGAGCAGCGGTCGCATTGGCTGCTGGCCCGGCAGACGGCGCTGGCCCCGCTTGCGCTTGCGCAAAGCCCGAGGCGAGCGCCAGGCTGGCCGCAAAAACAGAAGCCAGCAGCGGGCGCAGCATCGCGGGCAGGCCGAAGGCGTGAAGGGCAGAGGCTCGAAGGCCGGTGATGGGCCGGTGGCGCAGGAAGGAGGGACGCACAAGAATTTGACGCATGAGGAATTGACGCATGGGAGGCCTCCTAAGGGCGACGGTTGAGTTGCCCATTCGTCTCGTTTTGTGTGCAATTCCTTACAGCGCTTGATCCTTACCCTGATCCCTCCATCTCGCCCGCTGGCAAGCCCTCAAGCAAACCCTCCAGTGCCCGGCGCACGGTGGCTTGGCGAATATTCGCGCGATCGCCTCTAAAAAGTTGGTGCTCGCTTCGCACCTGGGCCTTGCCAGTGTTGTCTTGCCAAGCCCAGGCCAGCCACACCGTGCCCACGGGTTTGGTGGCGCTGCCACCGCTCGGCCCCGCCACGCCAGTGACTGCCAAGCTGAGCTGAGCCCTGCTGCGCGCGAGGGCGCCAAGCGCCATCGCGCGCACCACCGGCTCGCTCACTGCGCCGTGAGATTCGATCAAAGCCGCGTCCACGCCCAAAAGCTCGGTTTTGGCCGCGTTGGAATACGTCACAAACCCCCGCTCAAACCAAGCCGATGAGCCAGCCAGGTCCGTGCAAGCCGCCGCAATCAGCCCCCCCGTGCAGCTCTCAGCCGTGGCCAGCATCTGCCGGCGCGCCAGCAGCCATTCAGCGATGTTTTTGACGAGATCATTCACGTCTGTCTCGGTATTCATTGCATGTGATGCTATGAATTTGGATCTGCCCCGGCATCTAACTCATGGATCAGGTGCTGAACGGCCGCAAGCAGCTCCGGCAGCGAATGCTGGCTGACGTGCCACACCGTTTCGGGCTTCACGCCTGCATAGCCGTGGATCAGCTGATTTCTGAAGGCCACGATCTGCGGCAGCTCGGGGATGCGTTGCGCCAGGGCGGCGTCGAGTTTGGACAATTGGTTCAGAGCCTCGCCAATGACCTCAAATTTGCGCTCGACGGCGGCCTGCGCCATCTCGTGCGCTGCGTAGTCGCTGGCGCCAAGTCCTTCAGTGAACGATTGCACGGCGAGCGCGGCTTCTCGCACATCCCAAAGAAAGGCGCGCTGGTCACGCCGCATAGATCGGCTCGCGATGGAGATTGATGCTGGCCAATACGTAGGGGTTGCGCACAGCGCCGGATTCCACCAAATCTACGGGGCGGCCCAAAAGACGCTCTAAGGCGGCCTTTGCGTTGTAGAACGTGCTCAGCGCGGGTGGTGTGCCCGGCTCAAACTCCATCAAAAAGTCCGCGTCGCTGCTTGCGGGGTCGAAGTCACTGCCGCGCGCTGCCGAGCCAAACACATCGAGCCGGGCGATGCCAAAGCGCTTGCATATCAATGCGATGTTGTCGCGGTGCTGAGCGATGGACGGGTGCATGCGGACGAGTTTAGTGCCTGTGCGTCAAGCTTGGGGAAATGGCCAGCTCTGGCGGGGCTTTGGAAGCTACTCGGCGAGCTTTTTGGTGAGATTGTCCACCTCTGTCCAATTATTCATTGCACTTAATGCTATGAATTTTGATCTTTGTTCACAGGCGATCTGGCCTCATCGGGCTCTTGGTAGCTGCGCCAGCGGGCAAACGCGTTTCGCATGGTGAGCATTTGGCCCTCGAACTTGATGCAGCGATCGCACAGGCTCAGGTGGAGCTTGAGGCCGATGCGTTCGGCAAGTGGCAGCAGGCGGTCTTCACG
>JAAFHN010000219.1 GCA_013298415.1 Comamonadaceae bacterium | reverse complement strand
CGTGGAGCTGTGAAACACATCCACCAGCACGAGGGTGTAGCCGTCAGCAGGCGACTTGGCCACGAAATCCGTGCCAATCAGGCCGCCCGCGCCGCCCTTGTTGTCCACCACCACGCTGGTTTTGAGCAAGGGGCCGAGCTTGTCGGCCATCAAGCGGCCCATGGCATCGGAGCTGCCGCCTGCAGGGAAGGGCACCACGAGCTTGATCGGCTTGTTGGGGAAATCGGTCTGCGCGAATGCGGGGGCCGCGCAAAGCGACAGCGCAGCGGAAAGCGCGACGGAGAGGGCGAGGGTTCGACGTTTGATCATCGCGTGAGTCTAGTGTCATGTCATTCCATTTCTAAATCATTCCTGTCGTTGTTGCGTCGCCTTGTCGTGCCTCAGCACTGCCTGCGACTCCGCGCCTAGACAGTAATGATTTGGAAATGGAATCACGCCTGAAATGCCGCCGTCTCGCTTGCCCTCGCTGCGCAGGGCGTCGTTGCAAAACTAGCCCAGGCAGTGGGCATGCGCTGCGTTTTGCGTCTAGCCCCGCGCACCGATTGCTGCGCGATACACCGACATTTCAAGCGTGACATGACACCAGTGGGAGGCGGCCAATTCACCCCTATCATGGCCCTATGAAACGCCGTACATTGCTTGCCGCATCCGTCGCCGCGCCGCTGCTGGGCACAGCACACGCCGATGCCCCACCGCGCGCGAGTGCCGATGTGCGGAAGTGGTTGGATGCCCTCGCCGCGTCGCCCAAAGCGCACACCAGAGAAGGCTGGGCCTTGCCGCAGGTGCTGGAGCACTTGGCGCAAAGCGTGAATTTCAGTTTGGATGGGTTTCCTGAAGCGAAATCGGCTTTTTTTCAAAGCACCGCAGGCTCGGCGGCGTTTGCCGTCTTCAAGTGGCGCGGAAAGATGAGCCACGGCTTGACGGAGCCTATTCCCGGCGCGCCCGCGCTCAAGCTCCTGACTGTTTCGGATGGCGTGCAAACCCTGCGTGCAGCGCTTGCTCGCTTCGATTCGCACACCGGCGCGCTCAAGCCGCACTTTGCCTATGGCACTCTGAACAAAGCCGACTACGCCCTTGCGCATGCCCTGCATGTACAAAACCATGCCGAGCGGGTCGTTTTGGGATAATCCGAGCATGTTTTTGAGGCAAATACAGCCTCTGTCCTAGTATTTGTTCAGTTTGTTGCTGCTTAAAATGTAGCAATCTTGTTGTTCACCGTGCTAGGCCCATCCAATGCCTAAACCGTGACAAGCCCCTACGCCCCCCTGCAAAACAACACTTTCCTGCGCGCCTGTCTGCGCCAAGCCACGCCTTACACACCCGTGTGGCTGATGCGCCAGGCAGGCCGCTATCTGCCGGAGTACAAGGCCACGCGCGCCAGGGCGGGCAGCTTCATGGGCCTGGCCACCTCGCCCGAGTTGGCCTGCGAGGTGACTTTGCAACCGCTCGAGCGCTTCCCGCTCGATGCCGCGATTTTGTTTTCCGACATCTTGACGGTGCCGGATGCGATGGGGCTTGGACTCAGCTTTGCCGAGGGCGAAGGCCCGAGGTTTGCAAAAGTGGTGCGCGATGAGGCGGCGGTTGCTGAGCTGCGCGTGCCAGACATGCAAAAGCTGCGCTACGTGTTTGATGCAGTGGCCACCATCCGCAAAGCGCTGAACGGTCGCGTACCGCTGATCGGCTTTTCGGGCAGCCCCTGGACGCTGGCTTGCTACATGGTGGAAGGCCGTGGCTCAGACGACTTTCGGCATGTGAAGGCGCTCATGTACGCCCGGCCCGACTTGATGCACCAGATGCTCAGCGTGCTGGCAGACTCGGTAGCCGAGTACCTGAACGCGCAAATCGACGCGGGTGCGCAAGCCGTGATGGTGTTTGACTCTTGGGGCGGCGCTTTGGCCGATGGCGCGTTTCAGCAATTCAGCCTGGCCTACACGCAGCGCGTCTTGAAGCGGCTGAAGAGCATCGGCACAGACGGCCAGCGCGTGCCCAGCATTGTGTTCACCAAGGGCGGCGGCTTGTGGCTGCCGCAAATGAGCGCCTTGCCCTGCGACGTGCTCGGGGTGGATTGGACGGTGAACTTAGGCATCGCCCGCGCCCAAGTGGGCGGCGAGGTGGGTGGCCGTGGCCATACGCTGCAAGGCAACATCGATCCAGCCGTGCTGTTTGCGTCAGCGCCGCAGATCGAAGCGCAAGTGGCAAAAATTTTGGAAAGCTTCGGCTTGCCCCACACCGATGCGTCCACCACCGGCCCCACACACATCTTCAACCTTGGCCACGGCATCAGCCAGTTCACGCCACCTGAGAGCGTGGCCGTGCTGGTGGAGGCAGTGCATGCTTATTCCAGGGCAATGAGGAGATAGCAAGCGGGAGCCGACTGGGTCCCGCGGCCCAGGCTCCTGGCCAGTTACCCCGATGCCCGGAAAAAGGCTCCTTCAGTCGAAGGCATCCGCGCTGGCGAGCGGAACGCCTTTTTCGTCTTTGGCAGAAATTTGCAGGCGTTCTCCCAAAGCCACACCGTGATGATCGCGATGCTCAAGCGGCCAAGAAATTGAGAGTGAAGCGTCGTTCCACGCAATCACCCGATCGCACTCTGGCGCGTAGAAATCAGTGGTTTTGTACAAAAAATCTGCAGTTTCGCTGAGCACGACAAAGCCGTGAGCGAACCCGGCGGGAATCCAAAACTGGCGTTGATTGGCCTCTGAGAGTTCCAATCCGTGCCACTTGCCAAACGTCGGGCTGGACTTGCGCAAATCCACGGCCACGTCCCACACCGCGCCGCGCACCACGCGCACAAGTTTGGCCTGGGCATGAGGGGCGGTCTGGTAATGCAGACCGCGGAGCACGCCGCGTTGCGAAAAGCTGTGGTTGTCTTGCACAAAGTGCACGGTGCTGCCCACGGCGGCCTCGAATGTGCGCTGGTTGTAGCTTTCCGTGAACCAGCCTCGGGCATCGCCATGGATCTTCGATTCCAGAACCAGCAGGCCCTCAATCGGTGTTGGGATGACGTTCATGACTCAATAGACTTCTTCGCGCAGCATGTTCAGCAGGTATTTGCCGTACGCATTTTTGGCCAGCGGCGCGGCCAGCCGCTCTACTTGCTCAGCGTCGATCCAGCCGCGGCGGTAGGCAATTTCCTCGGGGCAGGCTACTTTTAAGCCTTGGCGGTGTTCAATGGCCTGGATGAAGCTGCTGGCCTCAAGCATGCTCTCGTGCGTGCCTGTGTCGAGCCAGGTGTAGCCCCGGCCGAGAATCTCCACGCTGAGTTGACCGCGCGCCAAGTATTCGGCGTTCACGCTGGTGATCTCGAGCTCGCCTCGGTCGCTGGGCTTGACGCTCGCCGCGATGTCGCAAACTTGGTTGTCGTAGAAATACAGGCCCGTGACCGCGTAGTTGCTCTTCGGGGCCTTGGGTTTTTCTTCGATGCTCACGGCTTTTCGATCAGCGTCGAAGGCCACGACGCCATAGCGCTCGGGGTCATGCACGTGGTAGGCAAACACGGTTGAGCCGCTCGCACGCTGGTCGGCGGCGTAGAGCTGCTGGTGCAGATCGTGGCCGTAGAAGATGTTGTCGCCGAGCACCAGGGCGCTCGGTTTGTTGCCTACAAACGCTTTGCCGATGATGAAGGCTTGCGCCAAGCCGTCTGGGCTAGGCTGCTCTGCGTATTGCAGGCTCATGCCCCACTGGCTGCCGTCACCCAAGAGTTGGGCGAATCGCGGCAAATCTTGCGGCGTGGAGATCAAGAGCACATTGCGCATGCCGCCCAGCATCAGCGTGCTCAAAGGGTAATACACCATGGGCTTGTCGTAAATCGGCAAGAGCTGCTTGCTGACGACTTGGGTGACGGGGTACAGCCGAGTGCCGGAGCCCCCCGCCAGCACGATGCCGCGGCGCTCTGAAGTGTGGGTTTGGTGGGGCATGTTGTTTTCAGGTGACCATATCAACCAGGCGCTCAACGCCGGTTTGCCAATGCGGCATCTTCAGGCCAAAGCTTTTCTCCAATCTGTCGCAGGAAAGGCGGGAATTCAAAGGGCGCTGGGCGGGCGTGGCATAGGCGCTGCTGGGAATGGCCTGGATCGCATCGACTGACACTTGGATCGCCGCGCCCCTGGCCCGCGCGCGCTCGATCACGAGGCTTGCGTAGGCATGCCAGTTGGTTTGGCCCGCAGCGACAAGGTGAAACACACCCATGGCATCACTACCATTTTTATAGCTGTCTGAATAACAAATACTAGGACGCTGGTCTGATTTTTCATTCAAAACGGCTTGCGAGGCCGCGATAAGGTGCTTTTGAAGCGCATGCGCCGTCACATCGGCGATCAGGTCGGCGCCCGTGGGTGCACCCCACTGGTCGCCCACCACCTTAAGCGCATCGCGCTCAGCCGCCAAGCGCAGCATAGTTTTTGCGAAATTGCCACCGCGCGCGGCGTACACCCAGCTCGTGCGAAAGCACATGTACGCGCAGCCGCTGGACTCCAAGGCCGCTTCCCCAGCCAGCTTGCTCGCGCCGTACACGCTCAGCGGTGCGGTGGCGGCGTCTTCGCTGCGGAAGTGCTCGCCAGAGCCGTCGAAGACGTAATCGGTGCTGTAGTGGATCAGCAGGGCTTGCCGCTTTTTGGCCCAGGTGGCCATGAGCGCAACAGCTTCGGCATTCACCGTTTGCGCGAGTGTGGGCTCACTTTCGGCTTTGTCCACTGCGGTGTAGGCGGCGGCGTTCACGAGCACCTGCGCGTCGAGCTGGTCGAGCACAGCTTGCAGCCGCGCCAGATCGTGCAGCGGAGCGGCATCGCGGTTAAAGGCGATCACCTTGCCGAGCGGCTGCAAGCTGCGCTGCAGCTCCCAGCCTACCTGCCCATTCGCTCCAAACAGTGCAATCTGCGGCCTTTGCTCAGCCATACTGCTTGGCCGTCCAGTCGCGGTAGCTGCCGGAAGTCACGCTCGCCACCCACTCTTGGTTTGCGAGGTACCAGGCCACGGTTTTGGCGATGCCCGTCTCAAAGGTCTCCACCGGCTTCCAGCCGAGCTCGGCCTCGATCTTGCGGGCATCAATGGCGTAGCGGCGGTCGTGCCCCGGGCGATCCGCCACAAATTTGATTTGGCTGCGATAGCTCGCGCCATCTGAGCGCGGCTTGGCGACATCGAGTGCGGCGCACAGCGCATGCACCACCGACAAGTTGGCTTTTTCGTTCCAGCCGCCCACGTTGTACACCTCGCCCGCCCGACCTGCCTCCAACACGCACCGGATCGCAGCGCAGTGATCGCTCACATACAGCCAATCGCGCACCTGCTGGCCGTCGCCGTAGATCGGGAGGTCTTTCAGCGCGAGCGCGTTGTGAATGATCAGAGGAATCAGTTTTTCTGGGAA
>JAAFHN010000295.1 GCA_013298415.1 Comamonadaceae bacterium | reverse complement strand
AATTTCACCTACGCCCTCGTGGGCGCTGCCTTGCGCGGCTGGCTGGCCCAAGGTGCGCGGCTCTTGTGGTTCAACCGCGTGATGGCGCTGGTGCTCGTGTGGACTGCGTATTGGATGTGGCGGGCATGAGCGCTGCCCCTTCGCAAAAAGGCATGAGCGATGCCACCCGGGGCATGCTGCTCGGCTTGCTCGGTGTGGTGCTGTTTGCTGCTACCGCACCGATGACCAAGCTGGCGGTGGACGCGGGCAATCAGGCGCAACTGAGCGCGGCCTTCGTCACCTTCGGGCGGGCCGCAGTGGCGGGCATTTTGTCGCTCGCCTATTTGCTCGCTGTGCGTGCTTCGGTGCCTGCGCACCAACATTGGGGCTTGCTCGCGTTCACAGCCTGCGGCGTGGTGCTCGGTTTCCCGCTTTTTTTGGCGCTGGCCTTGCAAACGGTGCAAAGCAATCACGCAGCGGTCGTCACCGGGCTTTTGCCGCTGGCAACCGCTGCGGTGGCTGCCGTGTGGTTCAAACAGCGGCCCGCGATGGGCTTTTGGATTTGCGCCGTGCTCGGCAGCGCCCTCGTGGTGGGTTTCATGATGCTCCGCGCAGGCGGGCTCTACTTTGGCGTGGCGAATGTGTTTTTGCTGCTCGCGATGGCAAGCGCCGCACTCGGCTACGTGGGCGGTGCGCGGCTGACGGCCGAGCTGGGCGCGGAGCGGGTGATTTGCTGGGTGCTGGTGATGAGCTTGCCCTTCACGGCAGTTGCCAGCATCGTGTTTTGGCCGATGGACGTGAGCGCCGTATCGGCGAGTGCCTGGGGCGGTTTTGCCTATGTGTCCATCGTCTCCATGTGGCTCGGATTCTTCGCTTGGTACCGTGGTTTGGCCCTCGGCGGCGCGGTGCGCGTGAGCCAGGTGCAGTTGCTGCAACCCTTCATCTCCATCGTGTTCGCCGTGCCCTTGGTCGGCGAGCGACTCGATGCCCTCACGGTCGGTTTTGCGATTGCCGTGATCGCCACCGTTTTCTTGGGCAAACGCATGTCTGTGGGAGCCAAGCCGTCATGAAAGCCAATTTCTTTGAAGCATACAAACGCCTGCCCGGCAAGGCCACAGCAAGCTACCCCGAAGGGGCGCCATTCGAAGTGCTGATGCAGCAAGGCGAGATGAGCGTGGAGGTATTCGCCCCGGGCAGCAATGCCGATGGCCTTGACCGCCAACAACCCCACGCCCAAGACGAGCTCTACTTCGTGATGCAAGGCAGCGGCCAAATCCGCATCGGCGACACGCTGCAAAACGCTGAGATTGGCGATGCCTTCTTCGTGCCCGCCCAAATGCCCCATTGCTTCGAAAACTTCAGCTCAGACTTTGCCGTGTGGGTGGTGTTTTACGGTGCTAAAACCCCGCAATCCGTTTCACAGGAGATCAGGAGTTAAGGAATGACAGCCAAAAATGTTGAATTCCGTAACTGCCCTGCCTAGACCCTCAACCCTTCGGCTGTTTCCTCCTTGTCTCCTGATCTCCTGTAAAAAATTCCCCTGTCCCCCAGTCCCCTCCCCCCATGACCACTTTCACACTTGCCCGGCGCGCTGAGCGCATGAATCCTTCGGTGATTCGAGAGATCCTCAAAGTCACTGAAAAGCCCGGGATCATTTCTTTCGCGGGCGGCTTGCCTTCACCCAAGACTTTCCCGATTGCTGCGTTTGCCGAAGCCTGCGCCCAGGTGCTCGCTAACGAGGGTGAAGCGGCTTTGCAGTACGCGGCCAGCGAAGGCTTTCCCGCCCTGCGCGAATGGGTGGCAGCAGAGCTTGGGCGGCAAAGCGCTGAGGCGGGTGTGCCTTGGGCGGTTGACCCAGCACAGGTGCTGATCACCACCGGCAGCCAGCAGGGCCTGGATCTGGTGGCCAAAGTGTTGATCGACACCGGCAGCAAAGTGATGGTGGAGCAGCCCACGTATTTAGGCGCGCTGCAGGCCTTCACGCCAATGGAGCCGCAATTCGTGGGCGTGGCGAGCGATGAAGAAGGAGTGGACATCGCCGACTGGCAAGCCAAGGCATCTGGTGCACGCTTTTTCTACGTGCTGCCCAACTACCAAAACCCCACCGGCCGCAGCATGTCTGAGCCGCGCCGCGTGGCTTTGATCGAGGCAGCGAAAGCGGCCAACGTGCCGATCATCGAAGACAACCCCTATGGCGATTTGTGGTTTGACGCGCCACCGCCCGCGCCGCTGGCCGCGCGCCACCCAGAGGGCGTGGTGTACCTCGGCTCGTTTTCCAAAACGCTGGCACCGGGATTGCGATTGGGCTTTCTGGTGGCGCCCAAAGCGCTTTACCCCAAGCTGCTGCAGGCCAAGCAAGCTGCGGACTTGCACACGCCGAGCTTCAACCAGCGCATCGTGGCCCGAGTACTCCAAGGTGATTTCATGGCCCGCCACGTGCCCACGATCCGCGCGCTCTACAAATCGCAGTGCGAGGCGATGCTGGCCGCGCTCGAGCGCGAACTCAGCGGCACCGGCATCACCTGGAACAAACCCGCTGGCGGCATGTTTTTGTGGCTCAAGCTGCCCGCGCACGTGGATGCCGTGGCGCTCTTGCCTAAAGCGGTGGAGCGCAACGTGGCCTATGTGCCCGGTGCAGCCTTCTTCGCCGAAGCGCCGCAGAAACACACCCTGCGGCTCAGCTTTGTGACCGCCAGCGTGGCGCAAATCAACATCGGCATGGCCGCGCTGGCAGCCACGCTGAAGGAGGCGATTGGCTTATGAACGCAGTGACCGTGCGCGAAGCACAGCCCAGCGACTACCAGGCCTGGCGGCCGCTTTGGGATGGCTACAACGCCTTTTATGGCCGCGAAGGTGCGACTGCCTTGCCCGAAGCGATCACGGCGCAAACTTGGGGTCATTTCTTCGATGCCGCCGTGCCCATGCAATGCCAAGTGGCCGAGCTGAACGGCGAGGTGCGGGGCTTGATGCACCTCGTGTTTCACTTGAGCACCAGCCGCGCTGGCCCGGTGTGCTACCTGCAAGACTTGTTCACCGCGCCTGGAGCACGCGGCAAAGGCTTGGCCCGCGCGCTGATTGAATCGGCCTACGAGATCGCCAAAGCGAAGGGGTGCAGCCGCGTGTATTGGACGACCCAAGAACACAACGCAACCGCCCGCACGCTCTACGACCAAGTGGCCGCCTACAAGGGCTTCATCGTGTACGGCAAGGAGATCGCATGACGCTCAAACTCTGGGGCCGGATCAGCTCCATCAATGTGCGCAAGCCGGTGCTGGCTTTGCAGATGCTGGGTGTGCCGTTTGAGCGGGTGGACGCAGGCCAGGCTTACGGCATCGTGGACACGCCGGAGTACGCCACGCTGAATCCGAACGCGAAAATTCCCACGCTGCAAGACGGCGAGCTGACGTTGTGGGAAAGCAATGTGATCGTGCGCTACCTGAGCGCCAAGTTTGGCTACGGCCGCTTGTATCCTGCCGATTTGGCGCAGCGCGCTTTGGCCGAGCAGTGGATGGATTGGCAGCAAACCACGATGAACCCCGCGAGCCGGGGCGCGTTTTGGCAGTGGATTCGCACGCCGCTGGCCGAGCGCGACGAGGCGGTGATTGTGGCCTCGCTGGCCGCCATGAAGCCGCTGCTGAAATTGATGGACGCCCACCTGGCCGCCCACGCCTTCATGGCCGGGCCAGAGATCACGATGGCCGACATTCCCGTGGCCTGCGAGCTGCACCGTTGGACAGGCCTGCCCCATCCCGAAAAGCCCTTGCACGATCTGCCCCACTTGTCGCGCTGGTGGGCGGCTGTGTGCGCCATGCCTGCTGCGGCGGGTGTGTTGGATTTGCCGCTTTCTTGAGAATCGAAGATGAAAACCCGAGCATTCAAACAAGTCGATGTGTTCACCGCTGTGCCCTACCTCGGCAACCCGCTCGCCGTGGTGCTGGATGGCTCGGGTTTGAGCACAGCGCAAATGCAGTCATTCACGAACTGGACGAACCTGAGTGAATGCACCTTTGTGCTCCCGCCTGAGCACGCGGAAGCCGACTACAAAGTGCGCATCTTCTGCCCCGGCCGCGAGCTGCCCTTTGCCGGGCATCCCACGCTGGGCACTTGCCATGCGTGGTTGCAAGCGGGTGGCAAGCAGAAGGCCGAGCAGGTCGTTCAGGAATGCGGCGTGGGTTTGGTGCGCATCAAGCAAGGTGGCGACAGGCTCGCGTTCGCAGCGCCGCCGCTCATCAAAAGCGGGCCGCTGGATGAAGCCGATGTGGCCTTGATCGCACGCGGTCTGGGCGTGGAAAGAGCCGACATCGTGGCCCACAGCTG
>JAAFHN010000628.1 GCA_013298415.1 Comamonadaceae bacterium | reverse complement strand
TGGCCCGAGAGCAAGTTCATCAGCGCATGCAAGGCCTGCGGCGGGTAGGCCTCGCGCAAGTGCTCAAGGTTGCGGTACAGCTCTGCTGCGTTGCCGCCGTTCGCAAATTCGAGCACGGTGTTGCGAAACACGTAGTTCATCGTGCTGTCGAACATGTCGCCCGCCAGGTGTTTGCTCGCGTCAAACCACGTCTCGGCAATCGTGATGGCTTCAGGATCTGTGGCTTTCACCACCTTGCGCCATTCGCGCCAAAAGCTGTCGGGCACCCAGGGGGCCACATCCATGCGCCAACCCGATGCGCCGCGCTTGAGCCAGGTGCGGGTCACCGAGTTAGGTGCGCCATAGGCGTAGTTGCGCCAGCTGGGATCGTTTTTGTTCAGCTCGGGCAAGTCGGCAATGCCCACCCAGCCTTTGAACTGCTTGTTGGGCTCGGTCTGTGTGGCATCGAACGTGAACCAGCTTGCGTAGGGCGAGGCCGGGTTCATCTTGCCGCCCAAGAATGCGCCGCCTTTTTTAGGATCAGGGTTGAAGTTGCTGAAGCGATCGAAGTAGGGGGAGTCGGCGCCGACGTGGTTGAAGGATGTATCCACCACCACGCGGATGCCGCGCTTTTTGGCTTCGCGCGTCAAGCGGGTGAAATCGGCATTGGTGCCGAAGCTGCGGTCAATTTTCAGGAAATCGCCCGCGTCGTACTTGTGGTTGCTCGCGGCTTGGAACACGGGCGTGAGGTAGAGCGCATTGGCGCCCGTGGATTTCAGGTAGTCGAGCTTGTCGATCAGGCCTTGCAGATCGCCGCCGAAAAAATCGTTGTTGAAGTGCGCATCAGAGCCGTCGCCGCTGCCGGGTTTGAAGGGCGGCTCGTTCCAACGTTTGTGCAGCTCCACCGTGTGGTTTTGGTATTTGTCACGGCCTGGCTGGGGGTCGTTTTTGAGGTTGCCGTTGCGAAAGCGGTCGGGGAACACGTAGTAATACACCGCGTCCGCCGCCCAGGCTGGGGTTTTAAATTGGGGATCGAAGGCGGTGATGCGGTAGCGGCGGATGCGCTCGATGCTTTCTGAGCTGCCTGAGATCTCAGCCACGTCACCCAAGCCGCCGGTGCCTTTTTCGCGCGTCCAAAACACGGGGTCGCCATTGTTTTGGTAGGCGAACTTTTTGCCATTGATCTCAGCCTCAAACCAGTAGCCCATCACGCCGATTGGGCCAAAGGCGTGCGTGGCCACAAAGCGCTCGCGGCCATCGGGCAAGGCTTGGCGCTGCATGGGGATGCGCGCGGCTGGGGTGTAGGCGAGCACTTCTTGGTTGCCTTCGAGCTGACGGTTTTCGAGTACCAGGTGCATGGCGCTCACGCCCTTAGCGACATCTACTGCGGCCTCGATGGCGAACTGAACGGTGCTGCCTGCGGGCACGGCACCAAAAGGTTGCCGATGGCTCAAGCTGCGCGAATCAAAGCGCAGGCTGAGTGCCACGGGATCGCTCACCGAAACCTCCTTGGCATCGGCAAAGCTTTTTGGGCCGATGCTGAGCGTGGGCGGGGTGGTGCTCAGGTCGAGCCGGATCGTGTGATCGCCGCTGAAGGTGTAGCTCACATCTTGGTTGCTGCCTTCAGAGCCGCGCACGAGCTTGTGCGGCGTGTTGCTTGCGGCGCGGCCTGCGCCTGCTGCGCTGGGTGCGCCGAGCGTGGTGGCAGCCGTCCAGTCTTTGTCGCCGACTTTGAAGCTGTGGGCTCCGGTGAGCTTCACGTTCAGGTAGTAGGCATCGCAGCTGTATTGAAAGGCAAAGTCTTCCAGCACCGTCCAGTTGTTCGGCGTGCCGCGCAAGTACAGCTTTTGCGGCGTGCCTGCCGGGGCGGCGGGGCAGGCGGTGGCAGAAAGGCTGGGCGGCGTGTTGGCGGCGTTCATCGTCAAGCGGAATCGGGAGGTGCCTGCGAACTTGGCCGACATGGGCGCGCCGACCGCAATCAGGCGCTTGGCAGACGCATCGAAGGGCAGCACAAAGGAGCCTTCAGGCGTTTCCGCGCCCCAATCGGTTTCGGCCCTCCAGCCTTCATCGGCCACTTTGAAGCGGTGCTCGCCTTGCAAGTTGGCCACCAGCGCGTAGTGGTCGCAGGCCCAGGCAAAGCGCAGCCTGTCGTCGGCGTTCCAAGAGCTGAAGCTGCCCCG
>JAAFHN010000387.1 GCA_013298415.1 Comamonadaceae bacterium | reverse complement strand
GGGCGGCATGCAGGCGCTTTCATGGACCATCCAGCACCCCGAGCGCGTACGCCACGCGGTGGTGATTGCCAGCGCGCCGAACTTGAGCGCGGAAAACATTGCCTTCAATGAAGTGGCCCGCCGCGCGATCACCACCGACCCCGATTTCCACGGCGGCCACTTCTTGGCGCAGGGCACAGTGCCCAAGCGCGGCCTGCGCATTGCCCGCATGGTGGGCCACATCACCTACCTGAGCGACGACGTGATGAACGAAAAGTTTGGTCGCAGCCTGCGGGATGCGGTGAATTACCGCTACTCCTTGCAAGACGTGGAGTTTCAAATCGAAAGCTACCTGCGCTACCAGGGCGACAAATTTGCAGACTACTTCGATGCGAACACCTATTTGCTCATCACCCGCGCACTGGATTACTTCGATCCGGCCCGGGAGTGCGGTGGCGATTTGGCCCAGGCGCTGGCTGCGGCCAAAGCGCAGTTCCTGCTGGTTAGCTTCACCACCGACTGGCGCTTTCCGCCAAGCCGCAGCCGCGAAATCGTGCAGGCCTTGCTGGCCAACCGCCAAGCGCTCAGCTACGCCGAGATCGATGCGCCACACGGCCACGATGCTTTTTTGTTGGACGACTCGCGTTACCTGAACTTGGCGAAATCCTATTTTGATAGCATAGAAATTAATAAACACTGGGACAGAGGATGAAAAACATTGAAATTTTCTCCTCAGAAGCTGCTTTGATCGCCGAAATCGCCAATTTGGTGCCACGCGGCGCACACGTGCTCGATTTGGGCTGCGGCGATGGTGCGCTTTTGGCGCATTTGCAAGCCGAGCGCGGCTGCACCGGCTACGGCATTGAACTTGACGACGCCAATGTGCTCAGCTGCGTGCAGCGCGGCGTGCGCGTGATTCAGCACAACTTGGAGTCTGGCCTCTCGCTTTTTGCCGACCAAAGCTTTGATGTGGTGCTGCAAATCAACACCCTGCAAAACCTGCGCAACGCGCAAACCATGCTCTCAGAAACCGTGAGGGTGGGAAAGCTCGGGGTGGTGGTGTTCCCGAACTTTGCCCACTGGCCGAACCGCCTGCAGGTGCTGGGCGGTCGGATGCCCGTCACCAAAACCTTGCCTTACGAATGGCATGACACGCCCAACATTCGCGTGGGCACATTTGCCGATTTTGCGGCGCTGGCGCGAAAAAGTGGCCTTGAGGTAAAGCGCAGCTTTGGCCTCACTTTTGTCAGGGGGGGCGTTGCGCGGCAAGAACGGCTTGTCAACTTTCTCGCGGAATCGGCGGTGTTCACTTTCACGCAGGGCAAAAGCCGTTAGAGTGGCTGTGTCGCGTGTGCGATGCAGCCGACTCATTCGCCCCAGCCCATGCAAACTCCCACCGTGGTGGTGGTGGAAGACGACCCCACCAACCGAATGCTGATCTCGCAAATTCTGCGCAAGCACGAATTTGAAGTCTTGCCAGCGGCGAACGGCGCGCTGGGCCTGGAATTGATCACCGAGCTGCTGCCGGATGTGGTGGTGACTGACATTCAGATGCCAGAGATGGACGGCGTGGCCCTGCTTAGCGCCTTGCGGAAGAACCCGAACACCGCCACCATCCCCGTGTTGATGCTCACTTCGCTTGCCGAGCGCAGCAGCATGCGACAAAGCATGGCTGCCGGGGCCGACGACTACATCACCAAGCCGTTTTCGCCAGCTGAATTGGTGGAGGCGGTGCGCGCCCAGATCAAGAAGCGGCAGATGCACGTCGAGGTCAGTGCGCAGGCCACCAGGCAAGCGATCAGCACCGCGCTGGAAGACCAAAAACACAAAATCGCAGGCGTGTACGAGCGGCGCTTGAAAAAAGAGCTGGCGGAGACGCTGTGGAACCACAATCTTCCCGAGGCGAAAGACGAGAGCTTTGCCGAGGCCACGCTCTTGTTTGCCGATTTGGTGAGCCCCGATTGGCCCAGGCGGCTTGCACCGGCTGAGCTGGCTGAGGCGCTCAAGCTTTCCTACAGCAACGCCACCGATACGCTCAGCCTCTTTGGTGCGCACACCGTGCAGATGGTGGGCGAAGGCTTGCTGGCCGTGTTTGTGCCCACCAACGATACGCAATCCGTAGGCCATGCCACGCGCGCGCTGAAGTCCGCGTTCGCTCTGGCGAGCGCAGCCGAGCGCGTGAACCAGCATCTCGCCGGTCGACTGCCAGATGCCGAGTTCCCGCCCTTTGACATGGCGGTGGCCCTGTACCGTGGCGCGGTGGCGATAGCGAGCATGCAAACGGCTGAGGCTGCCGCCACCCGGCACGGCGTGCCCGTGGGCGAATCGGTGAAAGCGGTGATGCGCCTGCAAGCGCATGCGGTGCAAAGCCGCTGCAAGGTGCTGGCCACCCAAGCTTGGGCTGATGGGATCGGGGCGCGAGTGAGCTTGGGCCGCAAGGGCGAAGCGGATGTGCTGTCGAATGGGCAGGCCGTGCCCATTGTGGAAATTTTGAACTGGCGGCCGGGCGCCGCAACGGGCGGCTGAGGGCCTGGCATGTCGTTTTGGTCCAAGCAAATCACGAGCGCCATCGACACGGTGGTGGATAACGCTGAGATCGTGCAGCTCTACCAGCGCTGGAAAGCCGCGCCCAAGATCGACGGCCTGGCAGATGCCAACGCGTTTTTGACCCGCGAAGACGGCAAGTGGGCCTTGTTGACCACCGACACGCCAGCCGACAAGTGCATGCTGCTGCTGGCACTTGACGCCGCCGCCGCCGCCGCTGATCTGCAATACCTCCACTACGGCGCGCTGGTGGCCCGCAACGCGCGCTTTGACATGACTGGCAAGCGCGTCTCTGATTTCGGCGGGGAGATGTCGGCTTACTTTTTGTCGCGCTACCAAGCGAGCTTTGCGCAAGGCTTGCCGATCTACACCGTGCATTACGCCGAGCGCGCGGCAGCGGTGTTCACCTGGGAGCGTTTGCTCTTGCCGCTCAAGGCGGCCAGTGGTGAGATGTTGGCGCTCGTCTACAACATGCCGATGGAATCCAAGCATGTGCTCCTGGAGACCGTGCTGAATGCGGCCAGCGAAGGCATTTTGGCCGTGCGCGCACTCTGGGATGAGTCTGCCAGCGAAGAAGGTGCTTCGCCAGCTTCGCCCCATGTGGCCGATTGGCTGGTGCTGGTGGTGAACGCCCCGGCCCGAAAGTTGCTGGACATCACGCATGCCAATCCCGTGGGTCAGCGGGCCAGCGATGTGATTCCGATGTGGCAAACGCTTGGCCTGGCAGAACGGGCCCGTGCAGGACTGGGGCGACTGGACAGCCAAGACTTCGAGCTGCACTACCCGCGCCCAGAGCAAATGGACCACGGCATCGTGCGCCACGATTTCGTGCACTGCCAGGGGCAAACCTCTTCGATGGGCAAAGACGGCTGTGTGTTGCGCCTGACCGATGTGAGCGACCGCAAGTTGTTTGAAAGCCTGCTGTGGGAGGCCAAGGTGAAGGCCGAGGAGGGCGC
>JAAFHN010000378.1 GCA_013298415.1 Comamonadaceae bacterium | reverse complement strand
GGGCTGTTTGAATGCCTTTTTACGCAGCCTGGCTTGGCGAGCTTCATTCAGGGGTGTGCTTGGAAGCCTTCACCCTGGCCAGGTCGTAGCCCTGCGCCGCAGCGATGGCGAGCGCCTTGTCGCGGGTGGCGGCGTCAAGCTGAGGCGTGCGCGACAAGAGCCACAAAAACTCGCGTTTCGGCTCGCCCACCAAGGCCCAGCGGTAGTCAGAATCCAGCCCGATCACCCAATAGTCGCCCCACACCGCGCCGAGCCAGCCGAGCCATACGGGCGCAAAGCGCACCTCCAGCTTGGTGGTGCTACCCGGCTCTGCGCGGCGGGCTTCGCCTTGGGCTCGGGTCATGCTGCCGCTGGCCGTGCGGCAGGCGTTTGTCACGCTGATGCGGCCATTGGGCATGAGCCCGTAGCTCGCAGAAGTGTCGGCCACACACATGCTCTGAAACTTGTTCGGGATCAAAGCCACCTCGTACCACTGCCCCGCATAGCGCTGCAAATCCACCGATTCGACTGTGCGAAGGGGCGCCCACGCAGTGGTTTGGGCGATGAGCTGTGTGTGAAGCAGGAGCGCGAGGCTTGCGAAGAGAAGTTGACTAGCTTTCATCTCACCGAGTGTGCTGGTATCGAGTCAGTCGCGCGTGGGTGGGGGTATCGGGCGGCCAAGCGCGGCCTTGTCGGTCCTGCAGAGCTTTCGTGGCAACAGATGCAAAAAATCTGGGTGGGGACACAAGCCTTGTTGGTGGCCATTTGAGCCTGGTGTAGCGCAGCTCACGCCGCACAAATCCGCTTGGTCTGGGGCTCATCCCCTCCAAGATGCCTTTCGTCGCAAGCCCCTTTTGAAGTGGCCGCTCCTGGGCAGAATGCGCTGAACCCTATCGCTTGAGGAACTCTCTTGCCCCAGATTGACACATCGAAACCCGCAACGGGGCCGGTTGGCCTACTCGCTCGTCTACCCGTTCGCCTGCCCAGAGTCATCATCGCCGCGCTGGCTGGCCTTTTTGTTTGCTACCACGCCTACACGCTTGTCCACCTGTACCTGGGCGCGGGCACCACAGGCCCGATTGGCGCGGACTTGTACGGAGGCTCGAGCGCCGGCGAATACGCCTGGTATGTGCACACCCAGTCCATCCTTCGCGTCTTCATCATTGCCAGCTTGGTTCTTGTTGCCATGAACAGACGCAGTGCGTTGTACGGCATGTGGGCGGCAATCAGCGCATTGGTTGGCACGCACTACTGGGCCTATTTTTTCGATCTTCCCTTCCAGTTCTTGGCGGGAAAGCACCCGCTGTCGTACCTGAAGGGCTTCATCATGCCCACGGTGGTCACGCTCTTGTTTTTGTCCGCAAACCTCCGAAGCAAGCACGGCAACGTCGGGCCTAACTGCCCGCTTGAGCGGCCCTGCCCAAGTGCAGGCTGCGTGGACAGGAAACCCCATGGCTTCTGACCTTGGTCAACCGGGCAACACCCCTCCCGAAGCGCCTCAAGGTCTTCTGCGGCGGCATCTGCGCATCACCGCTTGGGCGCTTGGCTCCTTGTTTCTCGGTGGGATAGCCGTCCTGGGGTCGATGTTCGTGTTTCGGCAGGGCCTGCTGCCACTCATCGACATGGCGTTTGATCCAGGGCCGCAGTGGCTGAGCGCGATCAGGCGCGCTGGCCTTGTGCTCGTCGCCATCGCGGGTTACTGGGCGTACACGCGCTGGTATGAAAAGCGAGAAGCCAGCGAGCTGCGCCTGAAGCCCATGGCCTTGCTGCTCGGCGGCGCCAGCGGTGCCGCGCTGGTGGCATTTCCGATCGCTGTGCTATTCGCGCTCGGCGCTTACGAACTCGTGCTTTTTCGAGGGGGCTCGTCAGCGCTCTGGGGCGTCGCAGCAGTCATTGCAGTTGCGGCCATCTTAGAAGAGCTGATCTACCGCTGCTTGCTCTTTCGGGTGCTCGAGCGGGCTTGGGGCACGTGGACTGCGCTGGCGGTGCAATCGATGGTGTTCGCCCTCATGCACTTAGGCAATGTAGAGCGCGGCGGCATGGTGGACGCGGTCACCATGCTCATTTCGGCGACCATCGTTGGCTCGCTCTGGACTGGTGTGTTCATCCTCACGCGCAACCTGTGGGTGGCGGCTACCAACCACGCCGCCTGGAACTTCACCATTTTGCTCAGTGGTGTGCCGCTTTCCGGCATCGAGGACTGGCGCAAACTCGCCCCGCTAGAGACGGGCTACGCGGGGTCCGACTGGCTGACGGGAGGTATGTTCGGCCCGGAAAGCTCGGTCATCACCATCGCGTTGGCCACTGTTGCGGTCGTTTTGCTCCTGCGCGCGGCATCTCGGCGCGGGGCGCTCCACAAAGCAATGCAGATGTAGAGCGCACGAGCTCAAAGCGAACGGGATTGGGGCCATACCTGTCCGTCGGAACGAGGCAAGTCCAACTTCAAGCTGTTCATAGCGCTGCGGCGCGTGGGTGGCAAAACGCCAACGCGACCGCAGTTGGCAGAAACCAAACACGGTGGCAATGAGCTACACGGGTGAGCGCCTGAACCCGTTCCTGCGCCCGCAACCCCTTTCCAGCTGCTAGAAGAGAAAAAGCCCTCGCCACCCCGGTGGCGCATGGCGCAAGCTGCCGACGGGTTTGCGGGCTTTGCGCGCTGGGGTGTTGTTGCTCGTGTCCTTGCCGTGGCTTGCGTGCTCAGGGCTTGAACACGTCCAAATTCAGGCCTGGCAGCTTTGCAAAGTGTTTCTTGTTGCCCGTGAGCAGTGGCAGGCCTTGCTCAATTGCAGTGGCCGCACTCAGCGCATCACCCAGCTGCAATCCGTTGGCCAGCGCATGGCCGTCAATCAAGGCCATCGCCCGCTCGGTGACAATTTGCGTGATGGGTAGCACTTGGGTTTGGCTCATCGCCAAGCCCTTTTTCAGCTGTGAGAGTTCAGTCTTGGAGCGACAGCCCTGGGCCAGCTCGATGTAGGTTACGGCCGAGATTTGCCAAGGCATCAATGTCGCAAGCCGTGCAATGGCGCCCGCGTGCCCGCGCGTCATCCACACCAGTACGTCGGTGTCGATCAGCATGGGCGGACTCTCTCGGGTTTGGCCTGCTTCATTTGCTTCATTCAGCCGCCTTCTTGCGCCGCGAGCCATCCGCATTCAAGCGTGGCGTGCGCAGCGCGCGTACATAGCCGGGCACATCGGTCAAATCTTGGCGATCTGCCCACATGCCCACCAACGGATTGGTCTTCAACGCGTTAAGCGCTGCTTGCGCCTGAGCGGATGCAGAAGGCGTTTGGGCTTCTTTGGCCTCTTGCTCAATGCGCACCGTGACCTGGGAGGCCCGAGCAAAGCCGCGTTTGGGCAGCTTGGCCCGCCAAGCTGCGGGCAGCTCACTTAAGAGCACATGTTCAAAAACGACGGCGTTCATGTTGGGCGCTTTCGCAAGATCAAAACCAGGCCTGCGAATCGTACATGGGTTGGATTCTGGAGCCCGCGCTTAGGCGCAGGGTCGCTCGCACGCAGTTTGATCCATCGCTTGCCGATTCGCTCAAAGGGCGCGCGGGGTCAAATACGAAGTCTTGCAAAACTAAATTTGCTAATCA
>JAAFHN010000297.1 GCA_013298415.1 Comamonadaceae bacterium | reverse complement strand
GGTTCCATTCCTCCCAGCGTTTGAAACCGTGGAGCACCTCGAAGGCCGCTTCGGGTTGACACTCGATCTGAATTGCGCGCTGCACGGTGAAGCTGTCGGGCTTCATCAGCGCCAGCACAATCACGACGGTGATGATGGCTGCGATCACGATGAGGGCTGTTGTCATGGGTATTACCTCGTGGTCATTGAAAAAAGCAAATTTTGAACCCTATGGCAGCGCAGCACAAGCCAACAAGCCCGCCCCTGCTGTGGGACGTTTTTTGCCGCGTGATCGACAACTTTGGCGACATCGGGGTTTGCTGGCGGCTGGCCCGGCAACTGGCCGCGCGTGGACACAGCGTGCGCTTGTGGGTGGACGAACCAAGCGCACTCGCCTGGCTGGCACCTGACCACGCCGACCTGGCTCCGCAGCTTCAGGTGTTGCCGTGGGATGCCGCCTCAACGCACAGCGCAGGCGATGTGGTGATCGAGGCTTTTGGCTGTGAAATTGATCCTGTTTTTGTAGCAACAAGTGTTGTAAATACATGGACAGAGGATGGATTTCACATCAAATCTGCCCCCATCTGGCTCAATTTGGAGTACTTGAGCGCAGAAAGCTTTGCGCTGCGCTGCCACGGCCTTCCCTCACCCGTGATGAGCGGCCCGGCGAAGGGCTTGACCAAGTGGTTTTTCTACCCCGGGTTCACACCGCAGTCTGGCGGCTTGCTGCGAGAAGATGGCTTGCACGAGCGGCTACGCGCGGTGAGTCGCAACCAGGTGCTGGCTCGCTACGGCATCGCGCCGATGCGTGACAACGAGGTCCTCGTCACCCTCTTTTGCTACGAGCCCGCGCCGCTGGCGGTTTGGCTTAAGGCAATCGCCGAGGGCAAAGCTTTTGACGGCTTCCAAAACACCCGGTTGCTCGTCGCGCACGGCCGGGCCGCCCAAGCCGTGCAAAAGGCGCTCACGGAGCAGCCCGAAGGCATTTTTTCAGAAGAAAACCCATCACTGTCCAATTTAAATCAGCATTCCTTGCTACAAATTTCATACCTGCCACTCATGCCGCAGCATGCCTTCGACGAGCTGCTCGCCGCTGCTGATTTCAACTGCGTGCGCGGCGAAGACTCCCTTGTTCGCGCGCTTTTGGCAGGCAAACCCCTGCTGTGGCACATCTACCCTCAGCACGACGGCGCGCACCACGCCAAGCTCAACGCCTGGCTCGATGCGATGCTGGCCCCCACGCAAACCCGCCAGGCGCATGCCGCTTGGAACGCCGATTCGCCAGCCCCGATGCCGCGAATCGACTTGACCGAATGGCAAACCTGGTCAGCCCAAGCCAGCGCGGCGATCTGGGCGCAAACGAGTTTGGTGGATCGGCTGCTCGCCTTTGTGGCCGAGCGCCGCAAACCCAGTGAAAACCCGCAAAACGGTCAAAAAACGCAGTAAAATCAGAGGCTTTGCGCAAATCGCCCGGACACCGAGCCGTTTGCCTGCATGCTGCGCCAGGTTGTTTCAGAGAAGGCCTTGCGCAGCCCCAACGAACGGCGACGCGCTCGCCAATCCTTTTTCGAAGATTCCTCATGAAAATCGCTCAAGAAATCCGCGCCGGCAATGTGATCATGCAGGGCAAAGACCCGATGGTCGTGCTCAAAACCGAATACGCCCGTGGCGGCCGTGGCGCAGCCACAGTGCGCATGAAGATGAAAAGCCTCTTGAACAACTTCGGCACCGAAACCGTGTTCAAGGCCGACGACAAGATGGACCAGATCATCTTGGACAAAAAAGATTGCAGCTACAGCTACTTTGCGGATCCGATGTACGTGTGGATGGATGCTGACTACAACCAGTACGAAATCGAAGCCGACAACATGGGCGACGCGCTCAGCTACCTGCAAGATGGCATGACCGCCGAGGTGGTGTTCTACGAAGGCAAGGCCATCTCGGTGGAGCTGCCTACCACCGTGGAGCGCGTGATCGACTGGACCGAGCCTGGCGTGAAGGGCGACACCTCTGGCAAGGTGCTCAAGCCCGCCAAGCTCACCACCGGTTTCGAAGTGGCTGTGCCGATCTTCGTGAACCAAGGCGACACGATTGAAGTGGACACGCGCACTGGGGAATACCGCCGCCGGGTGTGAACTCGCGCTGCGTGCAATCAAGGCTCCGAAAGGAGCCTTTTTTCTTTGCGTTGGCGCTTCTGGCCGTGGTTCAATTTGGGCATGGTGGAAACGGATTCATTTGATGTGCTGAGCGTGCCCGTGCCGTTTGCCATGCGGCCTGGCTTGCAACGGCTGGCGGCAGCTGCGCGGCATCTTTCGCCGCTGACACCCAAAAGCGCGCTTGCTCAGGAAAAGCGCGCGGCGTGGGCCAAGCGAGATCTCTGCCTCATTGCCCCCGGCTTTGACGAGGCCGCCGCCTTGGTGAGCCGTGCCCTCCTTGCACAGTGCCAGCATGACGCTATTCCATTGATAGCATCAGATGATGTAAATACCGGGACAGAGGGTCAATATCAATCAAAAAATGCAACTTCCAGCTCTCAACCCGAACTGAAAGCGCTCTTCCAGCGCGTTTCGCTCTCGGTGGAGGAGGATTTCGCCGTTTTGGACGCCCGGCCAAGCAGCCTGCACCGCACGGGTCTGCCCCTGATTTGCGTGGCCTGCCCATCGCACTGGCGGCCTGAAGAAAAAATCGGCCTGCCGCTCGCCGCCGTTCACGCCCCCGTGGCAGACAACGCCTTGCTCGTGAAAGCCTCGGAAGGCCTGGCAAGCCTTGCCACCAATGGCGAGCATTGGCAGCGTTGGGTGTGGACGATCACGCCCTCCCGGCGTTTTGACGCACACCCAGATCGGCATCCAGAGCGCGTTTGGCCAATCGCGCTTGATCCCGCCGACTTCGCAAGCGCTTGTTTCCTGCGGAGCGAGCGGCAAAGCTTCTTCCCGGTGCTCGGGTCTGAAGACGAGCCCAGCGGCCTGGCCATTTTCACGATCCGAGTCCAAATCACGCCGCTGCGCGAAGCCCTCGCCACACCTGCACACGCGCGCAGCTTGCATGACAGCATCGCCAGCATGAGCCCGGCAGTCTTGCAATACAAAGGGCTCGCAAGCGCGCGCAACACCCTTTTGTCAGCACTGGAATCCATGGCCGCAGTGTCGGCAGAGTCAGTGAGCCTGCCTAGAATGCACGCAACATGACCCTTGCGATCCTGAGCGCCGTTGCAGACGAACAAAGAGGCTTGAGCGAACAACTCAAAGCCCAGAAAGTGCACGAGCTGGGTGGCCGAATTTTTCGCACGGGCCAGCTTTTTGGGCAGCGCGTGGTGATGGCCCGAAGCGGGATCGGCAAAGTGGCTTCGGCCAGCACCGCCACCCTGTTGTGCAGCCACTTCAAGGCCAAAGAGCTGATTTTCGTGGGCGTGGCGGGTGGCATTCGCGATGACATCCAAATCGGCGACGTGGTGGTTGGCGACCCCTACGTGCAGCACGACATGGACGCTTCGCCGCTGTTCCCGCGCTGGGAGATTCCGCTTTTTGGCCGCTCAGAGCTGGCTGCGGACCCAAAACTTCACGCCAGAGCACTGGCGGCCTCGCAAAAAGCCGTGCAAAGCCTTGGCGGCAACACGGCCAGCGTACACAGCGGCTTGATTTTGAGTGGCGACCGTTTCGTGGGCGATGCCGCTACGCGCAGCCGCATTCAGCAGGAGCACCCCGCCGCGCTTGCCGCTGAGATGGAAGGCGCAGCTGTGGCCCAAGTGTGTGTGGATTTCGGCGTGCCCTTCGTCGCGGTGCGTCAAGTGTCAGACCGCGCAGGCACGGGCGCTGCCAGCGATTTCATCGCTTTTGTGCAAACCCACACCGGCCCCTTCGTGCAAGCCTTTTTCCAACACCTCTTGAATCGAAGCGCATCGTGAGTTCTTCCTCCATCTCCTTCGGCCACCAAGGCCGCGTGGTGCTCATAACTGGCGCCGCTCAAGGCATCGGCGCAGCGTGCGCCCAGCGCTTTGCGCAAGAGGGCGCAAAAGTCGTCGTGAGTGACGTGGATGTGGCGAAAGGCCAAGCCACTGCTGCGGCGCTCGGCGGGCTTTTCATCGCCTGCGATGTGTCGAAAAAAGTGCAGGTAGACGCGCTGGTGGCGCAAATCATCGCAGCGCATGGCCGCATCGATGTGCTCGTGAACAACGCAGGCACCTTCCGCGCCGCAGATTTCCTTGACGTGACCGAAGCCGATTGGGATTTGGTGCTGAACGTCAACTTAAAAGGCGCGTTTTTGGTGGGCCAAGCCGTTGCACGAGAAATGGCAAAGCTCAAGCGCGGCTCGATTGT
>JAAFHN010000389.1 GCA_013298415.1 Comamonadaceae bacterium | reverse complement strand
TTCTGGGGCAATGTCAATGTCGCCAGGCCATGTGATGGTGCCGTGCGCGATGCGGCCAAGCTCGAAGAGGCTCGCATTCTCCAAGGGCGCAAAAAACGGGTAGGACAGCAGCGGTGCCACGCTGAAGCGGCGCAGGCTCGAATCGCTGAACTCGATCAGCATTGCTGGGTGCTCAAAAGCTTCAATCCGTACGGGAATAGGGTGTGACATCGCCATATCGCCTCAAAGCGGCGCGATTTTGTAAGGGGCTTGGCCAGTGGAGGCCAGCTTCCAATCCGCCATCAGTTCATCTTGCCGGAGTTCCATCCAGGCCGCCACCAGCTTGTGCTGCCGCGAAGGCAAGCTTCCCTCCAACAAGTCGCCATCCGCTAAGCTGTACACCGCGTTGTGCTCAGCGTATTCCACATGAATGTGCGGCAGATGATGTCGCTGTAGATCGAGCACATACATCCGCACCAGGATGCCGTAGAACATGGAGATGGTTGGCGTGGCAAGATTTTAGGCGTGGTCCCAAAAAGGTCGAGCTTTGTCGGCAGGCGGGTGGCCCGAGCGGGTAAAACAGGGTCGTAGCGTGAAATTGAATAAAAATCCAACCACTGTCCAGATATTTATTGCATCTATTGCTATGAAAAACGAATCAGCCTCCTCAACCAGAAAGCGCGGCCAATAGCGTGGATGTCGTCGTTTATTTCTTCATCCTGGGCCTGGTGGCGCGGCTGGGTAAGAGCGATCTGAAGCTGCCTTCGGCGCTGTACGACACGCTGTCGGTGATCTTGCTGCTGACCATTGGGCTCAAGGGCGGCATGGAGTTGCATTCACAGCCGGTATCGAAGGTGCTGCCGCAGGTGTTGCTCTGCGCGGCGCTGGGCGCGGTGATCCCGCTGCTGGTGGCCCCAGTGCTGCGGCGCGTGGGCTTGAGCGGGGTGGATGCGGCTGCAATGGCGGCGCACTACGGCTCGGTGAGCGTGGTGACGTTTGCCGTGGCGCAGGCCTTTTTGCAGCAGCGCGGCGTGAGCGTGGAAGCGCACGCGGCGCTTTGGGTGGCGGTGATGGAAGCGCCCGGCATCGTGGTGGGCATCGTGCTGGCCAGGCGGGCCTTGCGAAACGACGGCCATGAGCAAAGCGCCAGCAATTGGAAGGAACTGGCGCACGAGGTGCTGTTTGGCAAGTCGGTGCTCTTGCTCGTGGGCGGGCTTGCGATTGGCGCTTGGGTGGGCGAGCGGGGCTTGTCGCCGATCGCGCCCTTGTTTTTTACGCTCTTCAAGGGTGCGCTCGCGCTCTTTTTGCTGGAGCTGGGCTTGGTGGCTGGAGATCGGATTGGCGACATCAAACGCTACGGCATGCGCTTGGTGGCCGTCGGCGTGTTGATCCCGATGGTGCTTTCGCTGCTGGGCCTTGGCGGTGGCAAGCTGCTGGGCTTGGGCCTGGGCGGCTGCGTGATTTTGGCCACACTGGCCGCGAGCGCCAGCTACATCGCTGCCCCCACCGCACTGCGCATGGCCGTGCCCCAAGCTAACGCTGTCCTGTCTATCGCTGCCGCACTCGGCATCACCTTCCCGTTCAACATCGTGCTCGGTATCCCGCTCTACCTGTGGGTTGCCAAACTCACGTTTTGATAGCACCACATATAGAAAACATCTGGACAGTGAGCATGAAACACCCCAAAACCCTGCTCGTGATCTTTGCAGAAGCTGTACTTGAAAAGCGTTTGGTGGCCGATGCCAAGCGATTGGGTGCGCATGGCTATACGGTGTGGGATGTGCGCGGTGGCAGTGGGCTAGACGGCGGCGACATGCAAACCCGGGAAGGCGCTTGGGACAGCGACCGCACGATTGAAATGAAGCTGATTTGCTCAGAAGCCGTGGCCGATGCGATGGCCGAGCATGTGCTCAAAACTTACGCGCCGCACCACGGGGTGAGCCTGTACTTTGCGCCAGTGCAGGTGATGCGGCCAGAGAAATTTTGATCGCCCACTGAATTTTGGCTCTGCGCCGATTTGTCGCGTCAGCGCGCATTGACACGGCGAAAGAAAAAAAGGCCGACTCCTTGTGGGAATCGGCCTATGAAGGGTCCAATGAAGTTTGATTCGACGGGACCCGAGGAGACAACCTGACGTTGGGGTTAGAGCAAATTTTGTGCCAGAGCGAATTTTCGGTTTCGGAAACCCGTTCAGGCCTTGTTCAACCCCATCGATCTCAAAATTCTAAGTGTTTTCCCGAGTGAAGTGCGGGGGGAACAGTGGATTTGTTAGGTCATTCGCTCTACTGATGACACGGCCCGAACCCATTTGTCCGGCAGTGCACCACAAGGGGGAATCTGCCAAAGCTCAGCGCTTCTTTGCGGTGCTGGCTTTCACGCCTTGCGTGGCCTGGGCAGCCACGGCTTGCATGCTTTGCTGCGCCATGTCAGAAGCTTGTTTGACTGCCTTTTGCATCGCGGCTTGGGCGTTTTGCTGGGCGGCCACAGCGCCTTTGAAGAAGTTCGCAGCGGACTCGGTGCCGGCCGGTGCGTTCTTCAGTGCAACTTCCACGAAGCTGTTGAACGCGGCTTGCTGGTGGGTGGCTTGAGACTCGGCGGCTTTGGCGAGCTCGGCACCGGTTTCCGATGCGATCTCATAGGCTTGCTTGCTGTAGGCCATGGCTTTTTCGAGCGCGGGCTGAGCTTGCGTGGTGCCGAAGCCGAGCAGCGCGGAAGGGTCTTTCACCTCAAGCATGCTGGCCGTCATCTCGGCGGACTCAGCGAGCAGGGCTTTGCCGGTCGCCACGTTGAGGGCAATCATTTTTTCTGCGCCTGCGAAAGCGGTAGCTGCCACGCCGTAGGCGGCGTCGAGCTGGGCTTTTTGTGCGGCAATCACTTGATCCATGGTGAACATGACAAACTCCAAAAAAAGGTAAGGGAACTGACTGAGAAACTTGGTGCTGTACGGCAACTTATGCTGCGGTGCAGCAATGGAACGAAGTTTAGGGTAAACACCAGGTTTTGCAAGTGCTTTGCTGCGCCGCAGCAAAAATTGGAGAGCAAGCTCTAAACCTGGCCTTTTGCCTACCCGATCCCAACGCAATGCAAGGCTTCTACACCGACCACTTCGTGCTGCCACTTCCGCCGGGGCATCGGTTTCCGATGGAAAAGTACGCCATGCTGCGCGATGCCGTGAGCGCGTTGCCGGGCGTGGAACTGCACACCGCGCCTGCCGCCACCGACGGTGAGCTGGCAGTCGCCCACGATCCGGCCTATGTGAGCTCGATGACGAGCGGCAGCGTGAGCGCAGAACAGATGCGAGAAATTGGCTTTCCCTGGAGCGAACGCATGGTGGAGCGCTCGCGCCGCAGCGTGGGTGCCACGATTGCGGCTTGCCGCGCGGCGCTCAGCGAAGGCACGGCGGGCAATCTGGCGGGCGGCACGCACCACGCCGGGGTGCGCAAGGGCAGTGGGTTTTGCGTGTTCAACGACGCGGCCGTGGCTGCGCTCCT
>JAAFHN010000457.1 GCA_013298415.1 Comamonadaceae bacterium | reverse complement strand
GCGCTTCGAGGCTGCCCAAGTACAGCTCCAGAATGTTGGCAGGCGCGGGTTTGAGCACCACTTGGTATTGAAAGTAGTGCTGCAAGCGGTTGGGGTTGTTGCCGTAGCGGCCATCCTTGGGGCGGCGGCTGGGCTGCACGTAGGCCGCCTTCCACGGCTCGGGGCCGAGCGCGCGCAAGAAGGTGTGCACATGGCTTGTGCCCGCGCCGACTTCCAAATCGAGCGGTTGCAAAATCGCACAGCCCTGGCGGCCCCAGTAGGCTTGCAGTTTGAGGATGAGGTCTTGAAAACTGAGCATGGGGCGATTGTAGGCAAGGTGGAAGGCGTTTGGGCTTGAATATCAAGCAAAATGCAACCACCGTCCTAGTGTTTGTTGTGTTTGTTGCTATGAATTATGAAGTAACTCGCAGCAAGCAAGGTCAAGGCTAGGCCGAGCAGCGGCCGCACGCCAAAGCGGCCAGCCCAGCTGGCATACGGTGTGACTCGGCCGGTTGCGCCCTCGCTGCCTTGCACTTGGGCTTTGAGCGTGCCAGCGGTGGCGCGCGCCAGCTGGGCTGTCACTTGGCCTTTGTGATCGATCACGGCCGTCATGCCGGTGTTGGTGGCGCGAACCATCGGGCGGGCGAATTCGAGGCTGCGCATGCGGCTGATGTGCAAGTGCTGGTCGACGGCGATGCCAGTGCCAAACCAGCCGATGTTGCTGAAATTCACCATCACATGCGGGGCTGTTGAGGGGTTGGTAAAGCTGGCAGCGAGTTCCTCGCCATACAAATCTTCGTAGCAAATGTTGGGCAAGAATCGCTGGCCGTTGACCACAAATGGGGCTTGCGCGATCGCGCCACGGTCAAAATCTCCGAGCGGGATGTTCATCATCCGCACAAACCATTTGAAAAGCGGCGGAATGAATTCCCCGAAGGGCACGAGGTGGTGTTTGTCGTAGCGGTAGGGAATCTGGCCTCCATCCGCGCCAATGCCCAGCACTGAATTGGTGTAGCCGCTGATTTTCATCAATGGCGCACCGATCAACAGTTGCTGCTCGCCTTTGAATTTTTTCTGCAAAGCCGGCAGGTATTCGCTGGGTAAATCACTCGGCAACAATGGAATCGCAGTTTCTGGCGCGATCACCAATTGTGAGGTGCTGGCCAGTGCGCGGCTGGCGTACCAATCGAGCGCATCAGCAATGCCTTTGCGCACGAATTTTTCATGCTGAGCCACATTGCCTTGCAGCAATTCCAAGCTGATGGCATCTTGCAATTGCACTCGGGTGAAATACGGCTGAGCAATCTGGGCGACACCTGTAAGCGCGAGCACGCTGGCAAGCACCGCGGCGCCTGCAATGCGCGTGCGGCGCACCCAGAGCGCGGCAAACCCGGCCGCGAGCAGCGCAGCCACAAAGCCCATGCCGTAGACGCCAATGAAGGGTGCCCAAGCCGCGAGCCACGAGTCCACATGCGCATAGCCGCTGGCCCCCCAGGGAAAACCTGTCATGAGCCTGGCTCGGGCCAACTCTGCCAGCAAACACATCGATGCAAACGCTATCAAAAGCGAAGCAGTAGATGATGATTTCACCTGGACAGAGGGGTGATTTTGATCAAAAAACACCCGCCAAACCGCCGCAGCGGCTGCCAGGTAGAGCGCCAAGAAGCCGCAGAGCAAAAACACCGCAAGCGCCGCCAAGGGCGCGGCCAAGCCGCCATAGGTGTGCATGGAGATGAAGAGCCACCACACCGTGCCGCAGAGCCATGCGGTGCCAAAGGCCCAAGCCAGCGCTGCGCTGCGCAAAATGCCCCGCAGCCGAGATGGCGCAAGGCTTGAGGCATCTCGCCAAAGCAACGCAAACAAGCCGCTCAAACTCAGCAGCTGGAGCGAGCCGCTCGGCTGTCCGAGCTGCAACACCCAAGGCAAGCCCAGCTCAAACGGCCAGGCAATGCTCCAAGCGTGCAACAAGCCGAGGGCGGCGGCGAGGATCGGTTTCATTCGGAAACTGGGGGCAGTTTTGAACGCAAAGGGCGCAAAGGGTACGCGAAGGGCGCGAAACAACAGCCGAGCGACTGATTTGCAATCAGTTTACCCGTTTTGTCGTTGCATTTATTACTTTTCACGCTACTCAAAATATAGCAACCGGATTGCGGATTGACTCTGCGTCCTTCGCGTTCATTTCGCGAGCTTTGCGTTCAAAATGGCTGCCCTTGCTCCCTCAAGCAGCCGCCTCATCCACCTTGCCCGGGGCCACTTTGAACCACTTCACGGCTCCGCCTTTGGTGTGCAGCACGGCAAAGCTCAGGCCGCCGAGCACGCAGGCTTCGCCGCGCTTGGGCACGTGGCCCATGGTGTGGGAAATCAGGCCGCCAATCGTCTCGAAGCGGGTTTCCTCCACCGTGTCGCTCAAGCTTGTGCCAAAGGCTTCGTTCACGCGCTCAATCGAGGTGTCGCCACTCACACGGTAGCTGCGGTCGGCAAGGGCGAAAATATCGCCAGCGTCGGCATCCACATCGAATTCGTCTTCGATTTCGCCCACGATTTCTTCGAGCACATCTTCAATCGTGATCAGGCCCGAAGTGCGGCCGAATTCATCCACGACCATGGCCAAATGGTTGCGATTGCCGCGAAATTCGCGGAGCAAATCGTTCAAACCTTTGCTCTCAGGAATGAAAGTGGCGGGGCGCAATAAGGCGCGCAAATTCAATTCGGGTGCGCGTTGCAGTTTGAGCAAATCCTTGGCCATCAAAATACCAAGAATGTTGTCGCGCTCACCTTCAAACACCGGAAAGCGCGAGTGCGCGGTGTCGATCACGCTGTGCAGCAGTTCGTCAAAGGGGGCGTCGATGTCCAGCAAATCCATGCGCGGGGCCGCCACCATCACGTCTTTGGCGGTCAATTCCGCAAGCCGCAACACGCCTTCGAGCATGGCGCGGCTGTCGCTGCCTATGATGTTGTTGTCTTCAGCCTCGGCCAGGGTTTCAATCAACTCGGCCTTGCTGTCCGGGCCGGGGTTGATGAATTCGATGAGCCGCT
>JAAFHN010000132.1 GCA_013298415.1 Comamonadaceae bacterium | reverse complement strand
AGTTGGCCGGCTCTGCGCCGAAGAGCTTGATGGTGTCCATGGTGGCCATCGCAAGGCCGGCGCCGTTCACCAAACAACCGATGTTGCCGTCTAGGCTGATGTAGGCCAAATCGAATTTGCTGGCTTCCACTTCTGCGGCGTCTTCTTCATCCAGATCGCGGTAGGCCACGATTTCGGGGTGGCGGTACAGCGCGTTGGAATCGAAATTGAATTTCGCATCCAAAGCGATGATGTTGCCCTTGGAATCGCGGTTGAGGGGGTTGATTTCCACCAGCGATGCGTCGGTGTCCATGTAGCACTTGTAGAGTTTTTGGAACACGTCCACGGCTTGTGCGGTGCTGTCGGCTGGGATGCCAATGCCGTTGGCAAGCTCTGTGGCTTGCTCGGTGGTGAGGCCGTTTGCCGGATCGGCGAACACCTTGATGATTTTCTCAGGGTGGCTGTGGGCCACTTCTTCGATGTCCATGCCGCCTTCGCTCGATGCGATGAAAGCAACTTGTTGCGTGGCGCGATCGGTGACGGCGCTCACGTAATACTCTTTTTGAATGTCTGCGCCATCTTCGATGTAGAGGCGGCGGACTTTTTGGCCTTCGGGGCCGGTTTGGTGGGTTTTGAGCTGCATGCCCAAGATTTGCTCGGCCAAGCGCTTCACGTCATCGATGCTCTTGGCCACCTTCACGCCGCCGCCCTTGCCGCGACCACCCGCATGGATTTGGGCTTTGACCACCCACACCGGACCGCCGAGCTTTTGCGCGGCTTCCACCGCTTCTTGCACGCTGAAGGCCGCAATGCCTTTGGGCACCGGCACACCGAACTGGCGCAGGATTTCTTTGCCTTGGTACTCGTGAATTTTCATGGCGAGGAGCGCTTTGGAATGCGCCAGGGTAATGAATGAGCGGGCTTGCCATGCGCAGATTGCAACAATGTGCCTTGCATGGGGTTAACCCGGAAATGTATCATGGGCCATGCCCACAGTTTTCATTGACGGCGAAGCCGGAACCACTGGTCTGCAAATCCGCGAGCGCTTGGCCACGATGCCTGAAATCCAGGTGATCAGCATCGCGCCCGAGCGCCGAAAAGACCCCGCTGCCAAGCTCGAATGCTTTGCTGCGGCCGATTTGATCGTGCTCTGCCTTCACGATGCCAACGCTATTGAATCAGTAGCATCAATTGATGTAAATACCGGGACAAACGGTCTGTTTTTCGGCAAAAAACCGCCCAAAGTGGTTGACGCAAGCTCTGCGCACCGCGTAGCACCGGGTTGGGCCTACGGATTTCCTGAACTCAACGCCGCGCAGCTCCAAGCAGTGAAAACAGCGCAGCGCGTGGCCAATCCCGGCTGCTACCCCACGGGCGGTATCGCACTGATGCGCCCGCTCGTAGATGCAGGCCTCTTGCCCAAAGATTACCCGGTGGTGATGCAAGGCTTTTCTGGCTACTCAGGCGGCGGCAGGCAGATGATCGAAGCCTACGAGGTGACGAAAACCGCGCCTGCACTTGACCTGTACGGCCTCGGTTTGCAGCACAAACACGTGCCCGAGCTGCACCTGTACAGCGGCTTGTCGCGCAGGCCAATCTTTGTGCCGACCGTGGCCCCATTTCACAGCGGCATGATCGACCACATCGGTCTGCACTTTGATTTGCTGAACGGCGTGAAGAGCGGCAAGCAGCTAGAAGACTGTCTGCGCGCTCGCTACGACGCAAGCCCCTGGGTGAAAGTGGTACCGCCCAACGAATCGGGCCGCATGGAACCCACATCGCTCAATGGCAGCAATTGGCTTGAGCTCAGCGTGTATGGCAACGACGCCCAAGGCCAAGCGATGCTGGTTGCGAGATACGACAACCTGGGCAAAGGTGCCAGCGGCGCGGCGGTGCAAAACCTGCGCTTGATGCTGGGTTTGGACTGATCCAGCATCGTCCACCCCCCCATTTCCAACTCATTCCAGGGGCGCGTGCTGGCTGGGCACTGCCCGGGTGTGGCCACCCAGCACCGCTTCTACAGGCAGCGGGGGCTTGCCGGGGTAGAGCACCACGCTGGCTTTGCTGGCCTCGTCTCTTGCGGCCGAAGCGGCTGCACCTGCTTGGCCAAGCGCTTCTGAGAACTGCGCCACCCGATCGCTCCAGCACAGGCCCACACCCACATCCAACTCCATCGGTGTGTTGTCGTTTTGCAAGGCCGTCAAGCCCCGCAGCGCCACGTCGCGCCGCACGCTGGCAGCAAGGCGCAAGCACACTTCGCGCAGGTAGTGCGTGTCCACTTGGGCACGGATCAGCACCACGAAACAGGCATCGAAGTAGCGCGCCAGCGCATCATGTGGATTGAGCACGCTGCGAAGCCGCGCGAGTGTGGCGAGCGTCACTTGATCGGCTGCGGCAAGGCCGTGGTGCTGGGCGATGTCGTCGTGGTTGAACACGTTGACCACGATCACCGCCGGCGTGACGCTGCTTTGATGCAGGCGATCGAATTTGGGCGTGAAGACATCCGCCAGCCGCTCACCCAGGGCGGCGCGGTCCAGCGCGTCAAAGTTGTCGGCATCGGCTTCCGCGTGGTGACGTGCGTTGTGCATCAGGTTTTGCTGCAAGGCGGCGTTGGCTGTGCAGAGCATCGCGAGCGCGTGCGCGGCCGTTAGGAAAGCCCAAAGCGCTGGGGCCAGTTGCGCATCGGTTGCCCGCTGCAAAACCAAGGCGGCAATGCCAGGCGCAGTGAGCACGGTGGCCCAGGTGAGCCACAAGCTCAGGCGATCGCTGAGCTGAGCCATGCGATAGCACACGTAAGCGCAAACAAAAAGCGTGGTGACCGACAGGCCACCAGCCGCCCAAGTGATCGCGCTCAAGTACGGGGTGAGCGGTTGCGCGAGAAAAATCTCCACCAACATGCCCGCAGCAGCCACCGCCAAGCCCAATTGCAGCATGCGCTGCATGGCCCGCATGGCACGATCAAGCCCCGGCCCGCGCCACGGAAAGCCAAGCCAGCGCCTGCTGCCGGAAAGACCAGCAAGCGCAGTAGCCATCACCAGCACTGCAAACAGCCACGCCAAGGCATCGGCAAGCCCGCTGCCCGCTCGCACGCCAAAAGTCGCCTCCACCCAGCCGCTGCCAACCAAGCTCGTCAGCACACACAGGACAAAGTAGCCCATTGCACCGCGCGAAGGGCGAGATTGGCGCACGAACCCATCGTAGGCACTGGCCACGATGAGCGCGAGCAGGGCACCCATGTGCACGCTGAAAACGGTGTGGCTGGCGGAATTCACGGCAGGGTGTCGCCCGAATCCTCAGGCTCGCCGCGCAGCACTTGGCCGATCACTCCCGGCGCAAAGCCCCGGCCTGCGAGAAAACGCATTTGCTTTGCACGCTCGGCAGCACTGCTGGCGGGGGCGGCAAATTTCTTGCGCCACACCGCCTGGGCACGCTCCAGCTCCGTGCCGCGCAACTGAGCGGCCACTTCTGCCACCGCTTCCGCGTCTGCCCCGCGCGCCCTTAGCTCTTGCAGCACGCGCTGAGTGCCGAGCTTCGGCGCGCGGCGGTTGCTCAAAGCCTGGGCTGCCCGCACATCGCTCAAGTAGCCTTTGGCCTGCAACTCATTGAGCAAATCCTCCAACGTGGACGGCGCTGCATCGGAAGGCACGTGCGCTGCCAGTTTGGCTTGCAGCTCCATGCGCGTGAGCTCGCGCGCAGCCAAAGCGCGCATGGCGCGGCCTTTCAGCGTGAGTGAAGCTGTGGGAAACATTTGCTATGTATTATGTAGCAACAAACATTGCAAATACCTAGACAGAGCTAGAAAAACACTCAAAAATCACCTGCCGGAGCAACCCATCGGCCCGGCGAAGCGCTTTCGGCGAGCTTGGCGGCCAGCTTCGCGCTGCCTCCGGGCCAGGCTCCGCCACGACCCGGTCGCATCAGGTTGCCGCGTGCATGTTGATGCGAATGCGCTCGCGCTCGATCACCCGGGCCACAGCAGGCAGCGCGGCGGTGCGCTGCACCAAGGCCCAAAGCGCCGGGAAGCTCACAGGATCGTGGCCAAACATGCTGCCCCAGCGCGTGAGCGTGAGGCTGTATGCGTCCAGCGGCGAGAGGCGTTCGCCCAGCCAAAACGGCGCGCCGCGCTGGGCAATTTCGTCGTTGAGCCGCTGCAAATGCTGGCCGTAGAGCGCCAAGTTGTGCGCTTTGATGCTTTGCTGCGCGGCCTCGTCGCTGGTGAATTTGCCGGGCATGAAGATGTGGGTGAAGGTTGGGTGAACCACGCTGTTCATCCACAGGAGCCAGCTCAGCGCTTGGGCACGCGCGACACCTGTGGTGGGCAGCCAAGCTTGCTCGGGAAAGCAGGCATCCAAGTGCAGGCAAATCGCCACGATCTGGTTGATCGCTTGGCCATCGTCTACCAACACGGGCACTTGCCCATTGGGATTGATCGCCAAAAACTCGGGTTCGCGCTGCTCGCCTTTGTGCAGTTTCAGCAGGCGCGGCTCAAACTCCGCGCCTGCGGCTTCCAGCAGCACATGCGGCACAAACGAACAAGCCCCAGGGCCATAGTACAAAGCGAATCTCATCTCGGTCTCCTTCATCCCAATGATTTGCAGCTCACAAACTGCGAAAAGCCGCCGAGTGCCTTGATTTCCGGCCACTTGGCGCGCAAAGCCTCGTCTGTTGCGGGCAGGCGCAGGCGCTGCACTTGGCTGGCTGGCTTTTCTTCCAGCACTTTGCCGGTGCGCACGCCTTTTTTCCCCGCCTCGGCCAGCACCCGCTCGGCATCGGCCTTTGTAGGCCCGCCGCCCAGGCTGATGCCGGGCTCCAAAGCCGGGTTGCGCACCGCTTCGGGCGAAACACCCAGGCTGCGCAGCTCCAGCTTTTTCTTCACCACCGCATCGGCGTTCAGGTATTTGCCCATGTAGGCGATCCAACGCGCCGGATCGGTGTTGGCATCAACTTGCCAGGCTGCAGCCCCCAGCAATGCAGCCAGCCCAGCGCGAAGGGCGTCTGCTTTTGCAGGCTCAAGCGGCGTGGACACGAAGCATTCCGGCGGCTTGTTGGCCGCCGCTTCAATGCGTTTGGCTTCTTCGGGCTTCAAGATGCGCAGGGCCTCTGGCCGGATCTGCTGGGCCATGCGCTCAGGCTCGCTGGTGCGCGCAGGCGCAAAACCCAGCGGCTGCAGATGCCCCTGATGCCAGGCAAAAAACACCACATTCGCGAGCAGCAACAAAAATGCAACCGTTTTGACCATCAATCACCCTGGCATCGCGCCACTAGCCGACGGCATTTTCCCATGCAGACACGCTGACCTCATCGCTCGTCACGCGGCGAAGCCCTGCTTCAGTCTGCACGAGCAAGGCGCCTTGAGCATCCACACCCCGCGCAGTGCCCGTCGTGCCTTCAGACAACTTGACAGCTTGCTCGGCCAAGGCATCGCGCGCCGCAAAGCCTGCGGAAAAAGCCGCGAAACCCAGCGCCTCAAAGCGCAGCAAGGCCCGTGCGACAGCGGGTGCAACGCTCAGGGCGGCGGCGTCCAAGTGCGCTTCTGGGATCAATTCCGCCAACGCCGCAGGCGGTGTGCGCAGCGGCGAGCCAAGCTTGGCTGGGAGCGCGATGTTGATCCCCACGCCCACAACGCACCAGCGCCGATTCGGCTCGCTGGGGTGTGGAGCTGGCGAAGAAGCCGTCTCGATCAAGATGCCGCCTAATTTGCGGCCTGCTGCGCCTCGCCCCAGCCACAAGTCGTTTGGCCACTTCAGCGACACATCCGGGTGCAAGGCCGACGCTGCGGCCACGCCAACAGCCAAGGACAAACCCGCCCAATCGCGCGGCGCCAATTCGCAGGCCAGCGACATCATCAACGCATCCCCGGGCGCACCCTGCCAGCTGCGCCCCATGCGGCCCCGGCCAGCAGACTGAGACAGCGCGAGCACCAGCGCGGGCGAGCAATCGCCAGAGCGGGCGCGCTGCAAGAGCTGGGTATTGGTGGAATCCACCTCGGCCAGCACATCCACCGAGCAATTCGGCCATGTGGGAGTGAGCGCGCCATAGAGCGCTTCAGCCAGCGCCCCGCAGCGCCGTTCAGGGCTATTTACGGGCATTGCGCCTGCCCCGCTTGGGCGCAAGCAGGGTGCCTCGGCAGTTTTTTGCGCCGCACCAGCAGGGGTAGTCTGCTTTCAATTTGGCCGTGTACGGCTCGTCGATGGTCAGCCCGTAGTCGTAGCTCAGCTCCGTGCCCGCTTTGATCGCTTGTTTGGCCTTGATGAACACGCGGCCGTCTTGCTCGTCGGCTTCGCAGTTCGGATTGCAGCTGTGGTTGATCCAGCGCGAGGAGTTGCCGCCGTAGAGCGCATCCAGGCAATCGCCGCCTTCAAGCGAGAAATAAAAGGTGTGGTGCGGATCGTTCAGATCGTGGGGGTGGCGGGCCAAGGCCTCATCCCAACTGATGCGCTCGCCGGTGTATTCGATCAGGGTTTCGCCTTCTGCCAGATCCACCACCGCATACACCCCCTTGCCATGCACGCCTGATTTGCGCACCTGAATCCGGCGACCGGCGGTGAGGGGGGCTGCGCGCGTTTTTTGAGGGGTCGCCATTTTTTTGCTATCTTGGTTTTGCACATGCACGCGCGTGTACACATGCGCACACGCGCGTAGAAACGACCTGGATTGTAGAGATGAAGACCTTAGTGATTGCCGAAAAACCGTCTGTGGCTCAAGACATCGTGCGAGCGCTCACGCCCAGCACGGGCAAGTTTGAGAAGCACGCCGAGCATTTTGAAAACGACGAATTCGTCGTCTCAAGCGCAGTGGGCCACTTGGTGGAAATCGCCGCGCCTGAAGCCTACGACGTGAAACGCGGCAAGTGGAGCTTCGCCCATTTGCCGGTGATTCCGCCGCACTTCGATCTGAAGCCGATTGACAAAACCAAGACGCGGCTGAACGCGGTGGTGAAGCTTGCGCGCCGCAAAGACGTGACGGCACTCGTGAACGCCTGCGACGCGGGGCGTGAGGGCGAGTTGATCTTTCGCCTGATTGAGCAATTTGCAGGCAGCGAAAAGGCGGGCAAGCCCGTTGCATTGGGCAAACCCGTGAAGCGGCTTTGGCTGCAAAGCATGACCCCGCAGGCCATCCGAGATGG
>JAAFHN010000254.1 GCA_013298415.1 Comamonadaceae bacterium | reverse complement strand
GCCGCTTTGTGGATTACACCGAGCTGGATGCCGCTTCGAATCGCGGTGTGGAAGAAGTGCAGTCGCTCTTGGAGCAGGCCGTGTACAAGCCAGTCGTGGGCCGCTACAAGGTCTTCATGATCGACGAGGTTCACATGCTCTCCAACACCGCGTTCAACGCGATGCTGAAGACCCTGGAAGAGCCGCCCGAGTACCTGAAATTCGTGCTGGCCACCACCGATCCGCAAAAGGTGCCGGTCACCGTGCTCTCGCGCTGTTTGCAGTTCAACCTGCGGCCCATGGCCCCGGATACGGTGTTCAGCCACTTGCAGCATGTGCTGCAAGCCGAGGGCATTTCGGCCGAAGACGGCGCGCTGCGCGCCATCTCCAAAGCCGCACGCGGCTCCATGCGCGATGCGCTGAGCCTGACCGATCAGGCCATTGCCTTCGGTGCGGGCCAGTTGCTCACCGATGGCGTGAAGCAAATGCTGGGTTCGGCCAACGAAAGCCAGATTCACGCGATCTTGCACGCTGTCGCCAGCGGGCAAGGCGCAGCGGTGTTTGAAGCCGTGGAAGCCCTGCGCCTGAACGCCCGAGCCGCCAGCACCGCGCTAGAGGAGCTGGTGGACGCCCTGCAGCGTATCGCGCTCATCCAACTTGCGGGTGTAGCGCCGAATGACGATGAAGCAGCGTTGGTGGCGGTTGCGCAGACCATGCCGCCTGACGAGGTGCAACTGCTCTACAGCTTGTGCCTGAATGGCCGGAATGAGCTGCTTCTCGCGCCCGATGAGTACGCGGGCCTCACCATGCTCTTGCTGCGCATGCTGGCCTTCAAGTTGCCCGAGGGCACGGTATCGATCAACGCGCCCGCTTCGCGCTCAGCGACGTCGCTGCCCAGCGATGGAGGTGCCGTCGCAGCGGAAAAAAAGCCTGAAGCGCTGGCAAGGCCGAGCTCGGCCGCGGTCCTGCCGCCTGTTTCCGCGCCGGTCACCGCCGCCCAGCCACCCGGTGAGCCTCAGCAGAAAGCGGCCCCAACCCCGCAGGTGACCCCGCAGGCTATCTCCGAGCCTGATTTTGAAGAAAATCACGCCTCTGTCCAGGTAAATACAACATCTGTAGCTACAAAAAACGAAGCAATTGAAATCGCAGCCAGCGGGAGCGAAACCCGCCTGAACCTTGGCGACTTGTGGGTGATGCGCGTGAAGACCATGGTGGAGGCGGGCAGCATCACGGCGCTTGCCAAAGCCTTTGCCGAGCAGTGCGAATGGCTCGCCGACGGCCCCGTGTGGACGCTGCGCTGCGCAAGCGCCTCCCTGGCCAACGGCCCCTCAAAAGACCGGCTGCAAGCGGCCATCACCCAGCAGGGCTGGGCGGAGAGCATCGTGCTCGAAGTCGGGCCCACGCAAGATTCCCCCGCGCAGCGCGCAGCCGCCGCTGCCGCCGCGGAGTTGCGCGCGGCCGAGCAGGCCTTTCACAACGACCCCGATGTGCAGGTGTGGATGCGAGAATACGGGGCAAAACTCGTGCCGGGCACTCTGAAAGCCCGGCCCACCCCATCAACCTGATTTTTGGATTTTTCGATGTTCAACAAAGGCCAACTCGCCGGGCTCATGAAGCAAGCCCAAGCCATGCAAGACAACATGAAGCGCATGCAAGACGAAGTGGCAAGCATGGAAGTCACTGGCGAATCTGGCGCAGGTCTCGTGAAAGTCACCATGACCGGCAAGCACGATGTGAAGCGCGTGAGCATCGATCCCAGCCTTCTGGCCGACGACAAAGACATGCTGGAAGATTTGGTGGCCGCCGCCTTCAATGCCGCTGTGCGCAAGCTAGAAGAAGCAAGCGCCGACAAAATGGGCAAGCTCAGCGCCCAATTCCCAGGCCTTGCCAACGCCATGCCAGGCGGCATGAAGCTGCCCTTTTGAGCCAGATCGCGCGTAGCCAAACTCCCGGTTTCCAGCCCGAACCTTGAGCGCCCCCGCCCTAGATGCCCTGATTGAAGCGCTGCGCAAGCTGCCCGGTGTGGGCGTGAAGTCCGCCCAGCGCATGGCGTATCACATGCTCCAGCATGATCGCCAAGGCACTGTGCTCTTAGCCCGCGCCTTGGAAGAAGCCAATGCATCGGTGGTGCACTGCACCGTGTGCAACACCTTCACCGATCAGCCTGTGTGCCACACCTGCAGCGATCCGCAGCGCGATAAAAGCCGCCTGTGCGTGGTGGAAACCCCCGCAGACCAAGCCGCCATTGAGCGCACCCTGAGCTACCGGGGCTTGTACTACGTGCTCATGGGCCACATCAGCCCGCTCGATGGCGTAGGCCCCAAAGCCCTTGGTTTAGAGCGTTTGATCGCGCGGTTTGACGACGGCCTGGTGGGCGAAGTGATCCTTGCCACGAATTTCACGGCCGAAGGCGAAGCCACCGCCCACGTGCTCGCCCACGCCGCCCGCAATCGCGGCCTGAACGCCACCCGCATTGCCCGAGGCATTCCCATCGGCAGCGAACTCGAATACGTTGACTTAGCCACCATCGCCCATGCGATGGTAGATCGAAGATAGACCCATGCGCTACATCAGCACCCGAGGCGATCGGACGCCGCGCCAGTTTTGCGACATTTTGTTGGAGGGCCTTGCTCCCGACGGTGGCCTGTACTTGCCTGTCAGTTACCCGCGAGTTGGTCAGGCCGAACTGACCCGCCTACGCCAAGTACTCCAAACTGAGGGTTACGCAGGTCTGGCCTACGAAATTCTGAGCCTCTACATCGACGACATTCCCGCCTCCGATCTGCGCGCGCTTTGCGAGAAAACATACACCGAAGCGGTGTTTGGTACGCCTGAGATCACGCCGGTCTCGCGCTTGGGGCAAAGCGGAATCTTGCTGCAAGCCTTGTCAAACGGCCCCACGCTCGCCTTCAAAGACATGGCGATGCAGCTGCTGGGCAATTTGTTTGAGTACGAGCTGGGGCGGCGTGGCGAAACGCTGAACATTTTGGGTGCGACGAGCGGCGACACCGGCAGCGCCGCCGAATACGCCATGCGCGGCAAGCAAGGCGTGCGCGTGTTCATGACGAGCCCGCACGGCCGCATGAGCGCGTTTCAGCAAGCGCAGATGTTCAGCTTGATGGACGACAACATCATCAACATCGCAATTGTGGGCGTGTTTGACGATTGCCAAGACATCGTGAAGGCGGTGAGCAACGATCTCGCCTTCAAGCAAAAGCACCGCATCGGCACAGTGAACAGCATCAACTGGGCGCGCATGCTGGCCCAAGTGGTTTACTACTTTGCGGGCTATTTCTACGCGACGAGTGGAAACGAGCAGCGTGTGAGCTTTTGTGTGCCCAGCGGCAATTTTGGCAACGTGTGCGCGGGCCATGTGGCGCGCAGCATGGGCCTGCCGATTGACCGCCTGGTGGTGGCCACTAATGAGAACGACGTGCTCGACGAATTTTTCCGCACGGGTGCCTACCGCGTGCGCGGCGCGGCCAACACGTTTGAGACCTCCAGCCCCAGCATGGACATTTCCAAGGCGAGCAATTTCGAGCGCTTCATCTTCGATTTGCTCGGGCGCGATGGCGCGGCGACCAAAGCCCTGTTTTCGGAGGCGTTATCGACAAGGAGCGAGTTTGATTTGGCTGCCGACCCGCGTTTTCAGGCAGCGTCCACACAATTTGGCTTTGCATCGGGCAAAAGCATCCACTCGGATCGCCTGCGCACGATTGCGCAAGTGCATGCGGACTGCGGTGTCACCATTGATCCGCACACCGCCGATGCGGTGAAAGTTGCGCTTGAGCACCTGCGGCCCGGCGTGCCCATGATCGCGCTGGAAACCGCTTTGCCGATCAAGTTTGCCGAAACCATCGTTGAAGCCTTGGGCGCACCGCCTGCGCGCCCCGCAAAATTTGACGGGATTGAGGCCCTGCCCAAGCGTGTCAAGGTACTGCCGAACGACGTGTTGGCGGTGAAGGCCTTGATCGCAGAGGTCAGCTGAGCCTGGGTTACTCGGAGCTTGCATGGGTTGATCACGTCGGTTAAGCGACCGGCTTGGGGCGCGGGCCGATCGCGTTGAAAACCTCACGCGAGCGTTGTGTCGCTGGCGCGCCTCCGTCGGCTAGCGCACGCACGATGCCGTTGAGACAGGGTGAAAGGCATTGCGCTGTCACCCAAGCTGGTGAATACTCAGCCTGCGATATCGGCGCAGTGCGCGATTTCTACAAAGCTCAACACGAACCCAATTCCAACAACATGAGCCCCGTTACGCAGTTTTTTCAAAGCGCTGACCGCGCCAAAACCGCAGCAGGCCGCGTGATTTCGCGGCTCGTGCGCGGCAAAACGCCCTGGCCGGCAGCGGCCAAAGCCACCGATGGCGCCAATGAGTGGGCAAAGTCTGCGCAGCGCTGGCGCCAACATTCACTCGACTTTGCTGCGGAGACCCGGCCTGCTGAGCTGGGCAATGGTTTTGGCGCTCTGCATGCGGCCATCGCCTCAGAAATTTACACACGCAGGCGTGAGTTCCATGGCCGAGCTGCGCATTTTCAAGCGGGCGCGCGCTTGATCGCCGTGGCCGATGTGCGCATGCGCAAGGTGATGATTCGGCGCGACGCAAGCGATGCGGATCTGCCGAGGATGGTTGCCAGCCCCCGCCCGATGGCCGCAGCCTCCGTGAACTTGATCGACTTTGAGGCGGTGGACTTTCGCAGCCTGCTGTGGCACTACGGCCAAACCGACCCCAGCGCGATGGAGCATGTGCCGCCTGCGATGGGCGAGCTGCGGCTGCGCTTACGCCGCCAGCCCCGGCTTGCCGATGGGCTGTTGGTTGAGCGGCACAAGGAGCTCATGGCACTGATTGGCATGTCGGCCATGAGCTTTGACCAGCTGCTCGGCCTGGTCAAACCGAAGGCCCAGCGGTTTTTG
>JAAFHN010000650.1 GCA_013298415.1 Comamonadaceae bacterium | reverse complement strand
GCAGGAAGACGGTATGGTGAACCTGGATGCGTTCACAGCAGCGATCCGACCTGACACGATTTTGGCAAGCGTGATGTTCGTGAACAACGAAATCGGCGTGATCCAAGACGTGGCAGCTTTGGGCAAAATTTGCCGCGAGCACAGCGTCGTCTTCCATGTGGATGCCGCGCAAGCCACAGGACGCGTGCCCTTCAATCTGGCCGAGCTGCCGATTGATTTGATGAGCTTAACAAGCCACAAAACCTACGGCCCCAAAGGCATCGGTGCGCTGTATGTGAGGCGCAAGCCTCGCGTTCGGATTGAGGCGCAAATGCATGGCGGTGGCCACGAGCGCGGCATGCGCAGCGGCACACTGCCCACCCATCAGTGCGTGGGCATGGGCGAGGCTTATCGCATTGCCAAAGAAGGCATGGAAGCTGAAAACAACCGCATCCGCGCCCTGCACGACCGGCTGCTCGCAGGTCTAGAGGGCATTGAGCAAGTCTTCATCAACGGTCATCGCACCAAGCGCGTACCGCACAACCTGAACATCAGCTTCAACTACGTTGAGGGCGAATCACTCATCATGGGCATCAAAGGCTTGGCTGTGTCCAGCGGATCAGCCTGCACAAGCGCATCGCTTGAGCCCAGCTACGTGCTGCGCGCCTTGGGCCGCAGCGATGAACTGGCGCATTCCAGCCTGCGCATCACGATTGGCCGCTGGACGAGTGAAGAAGAAATTGATTTCGCCATTTCCACCATCAAACACAACGTGGCCAAACTCCGCGACCTGAGCCCGCTGTGGGAGATGTACAAAGACGGCGTAGATCTCAGCACGATTCAGTGGACAGCACACTAGGCAAGCAACATGGCATACAGCGAAAAAGTCATCGACCACTACGAAAACCCGCGCAATGTGGGCAGCTTCGAGAAGGGCGACGAAACAGTTGGCACCGGCATGGTGGGCGCACCCGCTTGCGGCGACGTGATGAAGCTGCAAATCAAGGTGAACCCGCAAACGGGTGTGATTGAAGACGCGCGCTTCAAAACCTACGGCTGCGGCTCAGCCATTGCATCCAGCTCGCTGGTGACCGAGTGGGTGAAAGGCAAAACGCTGGACGAAGCAGCAGCGCTCAAAAACAGCGCGATTGCCGAAGAACTGGCCTTGCCCCCAGTCAAAATTCACTGCTCGATCTTGGCTGAAGACGCGATCAAAGCTGCTGTGGCCGACTACAAAGCAAAACACAACGCCGCTGTTCCAGCTTAAGTCCGCTCAATGGCTCTCGCCCTTACCCCCGCAGCCGCCAAACACGTCACCAAATACCTTGCCAAGCGCGGCAAGGGTTTGGGTGTGCGCCTGGGCGTCAAAACCACGGGCTGCTCTGGCTTGGCCTACAAGCTCGAGTATGTGGATGAGCACGCGCCTGAAGACCTGCTCTTCGACACCGAAGGCGTGAAGCTGATGATCGACCCAAAGAGCTTCGCCTACCTCGACGGCACCACGCTCGACTACGTGCGCGAAGGCCTGAACGAAGGCTTCAAATTCAACAACCCCAACGAACGCGACCGCTGCGGTTGCGGTGAATCGTTTCGGGTTTGAGCGCAACCTTGCCCACGCGACCCTAGCGCATCGAACTCCGCGCCATGAACCTCCAAGCCGACGACTTCGCGCTGTTTGGCTTGCCTGAGCAGTTTGCGCAAAACCCCGCTGAGATATCTGAGCGCTGGAAGCAGCTTCAGCGCGGCTCGCACCCCGACAAGTTCGCGGCCGAGGGCGCAGCAGCCCAACGCATGGCAGCGCAATACTCGGCCCGCATCAACGAAGCCTACGCCCGGCTGCGCGACCCGATCAAACGCGCAGCCTACCTGTGCGAACTCCGCAGCGCGCCCATCAATGCCGAAAAAAACACCGCCATGCCGCCCGCCTTCCTCATGCAGCAAATGCAGTGGCGCGAAGCACTTGATGAAGCCCAAAATGAGCAACATTTAGACGAAATCGACTCACTGTCCAGGTCTTTTCAACATTCTTTGCTATTACAAATAGAGCAATCACTCGACCACACCAAAGATCCAAAACAAGCCGCCGAACTC
>JAAFHN010000640.1 GCA_013298415.1 Comamonadaceae bacterium | reverse complement strand
CGCGAGTTGGTGTCCACATTGTTCGTGCCGATCAAGCCTTTGGCGAGCTTGTTGAAGGCGTAGTAGTCTTCTGTGAGGAGTTGGCCGCTGATGTAGAAGCCGACCGAATCCGGGCCATGCTCTTGGATCGTGAGTGCAAAGGCATCTGCGCAAAAGTCGAGAGCTTGACCCCAGGTTTGCGGCTGTGCCGGCTGATGCCGATGGATGCGGCGCATGGGCTGCAAAAGCCGCTGCGCGTCAAAGCTTGGCGCGGCAGTCAAGTGCAGGGTGCTGCCCTTGGTGCAGAGCCGGCCAAAGTTCGCAGGGTGATCGGGATCGCCCTTCACGCCCACGATGCGCTTGTCGCGCGCCTCGATCACCACGCCGCAGCCCACGCCGCAATAGGGGCAGGTGGATTTGGTGAATGTGCTGCTCATGCAGCGGATCAGTTGGGAACGATCTCGACCACGCGGCGCGCGGGCCGACCGAGTTCGGCGGCGCGGCCCACAGGGCCGGCAATGGGCGGCTGCTCGTCGCGGCCCTTGGTGGCAAGCTCCTCAGCATCGAGGTACACCGCGCCGTCTTTCACTTCCACATGAAAGCTCACGGTACAGCCCTCATCGGGCGCTTGGGCGCAACCATCGGCCAAGCCAATCGACCAGTTGTGCAGCGGGCAAGCCACAGAGCGGCCAAACACGATGCCTTGGCTGAGCGGCCCGCCTTTGTGGGGGCAGCGATCCAAGAGCGCAAATACCTCATCGCTGCTGTTGCGAAACACAGCCACGTCCATCGCGCCCGCACGCTGCACCCGGCGTGCGCCCAGCACGGGGATGTCAGCCACTGCACAAACCTTGGTTAACTTCATTTTTTATAGCAATAGATGTTGTAAATACCTGGACAGTGAGTCGGTTTTGCTTGAAATCAGGCGTTTTCAAGCTGCGGTACGCGCCCCAGCGGCTCAAAATGCCGTGAGTCCACCTTCGCTTCCTCAAACTCAAACCACGGATCGGGCTCACCATCCAGGCTGAACTGCAAGCGCTCCCAGAGCGCCTTGCGGCCTTCGTGGTCTTCCAGGATTTTCCTTTTCACGTGGTCTAAGCCCACGCGGCTCACGTAGTGAACAGTGCGCTCCAAGTACCAGCCCTCTTCGCGGTAGAGCTGCAAAAACGCGCCGCTGTACTCCAGCACCTCAGCCGATGTTTTGAGCTTCACGAAGAAGTGCGCCACCTCGGTTTTGATGCCGCCATTGCCAGCCACATAGATTTCCCAGCCGCTGTCCACGCCGATTACGCCGACGTCTTTGATGCCTGCTTCGGCACAGTTGCGCGGGCAGCCGCTCACGGCGAGCTTCACCTTGTGCGGCGCGTACATGCGCCACAGCGCCCGCTCCAAGTCTTTGCCCATTTGCGTGCTGTCTTGCGTCCCAAATCTGCACCACTCGCTGCCCACACAAGTTTTCACCGTGCGCAGCGCCTTCGCATACGCATGGCCGCTCGGCATGGCCAAGTCTTTCCACACTGCGGGCAAATCGTCTTTTTTCACGCCAAGCAGGTCAATCCGCTGCCCGCCCGTGACTTTGACCGTGGGGATTTGGTACTTGTCCACCACATCCGCAATGCGCCGCAGCTCGGATGAGTTGGTTTCTCCACCCCACATGCGTGGGATCACCGAGTAGCTGCCGTCTTTTTGGATGTTGGCGTGGCTGCGCTCGTTGATGTAGCGGCTTTGCGGGTCGTCCACCGCCTCTTTGGGCCAGGTGGAGAGCAAGTAGTAGTTCACCGCAGGGCGACAGCTCGCGCAGCCATTCGGCGTGCGCCACTCCATGAACTTGTACACATCTGCAAGCGTGAGTATCTTGGCGGATTTGATGGCATCGCGCACTTCTTGGTGGCTGTGGTCGGTGCAGCCGCACATGGCTTTTTTCTTCGGCGTGGCCGAGTAGTCGCCGCCTGCGGTGAACATGATGATTTGCTCGACCAAGCCCGTGCATGAGCCGCAACTCGCGCTGGCTTTGGTGTGCTTGCGCACTTCATCGAGTGTGAAAAGGCCCTTATCGCGAATCGCTTTGCAGATCGTGCCCTTTTTCACGCCGTTGCAGCCACACACTTCTGCGTCGTCGGGCATGCTGGCTGCTTTGGTGT
>JAAFHN010000543.1 GCA_013298415.1 Comamonadaceae bacterium | reverse complement strand
GGCCATGCCGACTGCAATGCCGCTTGCGCCGTTGAGCAGCGTGAGCGGCAGCCGCGCGGGCAACTGCTTGGGCTCCTCGGTGGAGCCGTCGTAGTTGGCGATGAAATCCACCGTGCCTTGGTCGATTTCATCCATCAAAAGGCGCGCAATGGGCGAGAGCCGCGCTTCGGTGTAGCGCATCGCGGCAGGCGAATCGCCATCGCGGCTGCCGAAATTGCCTTGACCGTCGATCAGCGGGTAACGCAGCGAAAAGTCTTGGGCCATGCGCACGAGCGCTTCGTAGGCTGCCGAGTCGCCATGCGGGTGAAAGCGGCCCAGCACATCGCCCACCACGCGGGCGCTTTTCACGGGCTTGGCGCCTGAAGTGCCATTGCTGCCGCCAAAACTCAGGCCCATGCGATCCATCGCATACAAGATGCGGCGCTGCACGGGCTTTTGCCCATCGGCCACATCGGGCAGCGCGCGGCCTTTCACCACGCTGAGCGCGTATTCCAAGTAGGCCCGCTGTGCGTATTCGGCGAGTGGCATCTCCTCACTGGGTGCAGCGCGCAGATCGATTTCAGGCGGGGGCGGAGGAGCGGGTGGAGGCGGCGCGACCACCGCGTCCGCTTCGGGGGTGTCAAACAGGTCTGGCATTGTTCAAAAGCATCAATTTCATGTATTTTCCCACACCTGTCCTAGTGTTTCCTTGGGTTGTAGCTATGTTTTTTATAGTGTTTGGCGCATGCGCATCAAGGCCCTTGTGAGCTGGATGTATTCACAGTATTCTGCCACGCTCAATCGTCTTTTGGAGAACCCCATGCTCTCAGGCCTTCGCAGCGCCATCTACCCCGCCCCCGACATCACCGCTGCCCGCGACTGGTACGCAAAAGTGCTCGGCGTGCAGCCTTACTTCGATGAGCCTTTTTACGTGGGCTTTGCGGTCGGCGGCTTCGAGCTGGGCTTGCTGCAACGCGCAACACCCAGCACCGACGGCCCGCAACCGCTATGGGGCGTAGACGACGTGCAAGCCACCTACGACCGCCTGATCGCGCTAGGAGCAAAGCCGCTTGAGCCGCCCAAAGACGTGGGAGGCGACATCATCGTTGCCGATGTAGAAGACCCGTTTGGCAACCGCCTCGGCCTGATTTTCAATCCGCACTTCAAGGCGAGTGAGGTGCGCTGACTGAACAGGGTCAGCCCCACAACAAGGTCACCGCTGCGGCATGTCTTGTGGGCCGAAGCCTAGGCTAACGGTGGCATCTTCCGGGATGGGGGGCATGGTGGCGTTCCACGCCAGCCACTGCTCGCGCATGGCTTGCAAGCGCTCAGGCTGGTGTTTGGCGAGGTTGGCGCGCTCGCGCTCGTCTTGGTCGATGCGAAAGAGGTACTCGTGGGCATCGACTTTCAGGTACTTCCAATCGCCATCGCGCAGCGCGCGCTGCCGGCGGTGCTTCATGCGCCAGTACATCGGTCTTGCGAACGTGGCCTCGGGCTTTCGCAGCACGGCTTCGAGCGACACGGCATCGAGCGGGTAGCCGGGATGTGGTTTTCCGCCACCCACTTCGAGCATGGTGCGCGACCAATCCATGGTCATGCACTGCTGCGTTGACTCGCTGCCTGCAGGGATCAGGCTTGGCCAATGCGCGATCCAGGGCACGCGGATGCCGCCTTCGGTCAAATCCATTTTCCCGCCCACAAGCGGCCAGTTGTTGCTGAAGCGCTCGCCGCCGTTGTCGCTGGTGAACACGATCAGGGTGTTGTCCAGCAGGCCCTCGCGCCTGAGTGCCGCAACAAGCTGGCCGATGCCTTCGTCCATGTGGTGGATCATGCGCAGGTAGGTTTGCACATTGCCGCCATGCAAATGGAAGATGTTGGCTTTGATCTCATCCGCCAAAGCCGCATCGTCGCGCGTTTCCCAAGGCCAGTGCGGCGCGGTGTAGTGCAGGCTCAGGAAAAACGGCTTGCCCTGCTTTGCATCACTTGCGCGCCGGCCGATGTGGCTCACTGCGCGCTGAGACAGCAAATCGGTGAGGTAGCCCACTTCTTGATGAGGCACTTCGCCCTCGTACAAATCGTGATCGCCCCGGCTGGATCGGTGGGTGAAGTAGTCCACACCGCCGGCCATCACGCCGTAGAACTCGTCGTAGCCCGAGCGCAGCGGGCCAAATGCAGGCGGGTAGCCCAAGTGCCATTTGCCGATCAGGGCTGTGGCGTAACCCGCCTCGCGCAAGAGCGAGGGCAATGTGGGCTGATCGGCGGGCAGGCCAATCGTGGTGCTGGTTTTGCTGAGCGTGTTGATGGGTTCTTCGAGTGCGCCGCGCAGGCGGTACTGGTAGCGCATCGTCATCAGCGCAAAGCGCGTGGGCGAGCACACGGGGGAGTTGGCATAGCCCTGCGTCAGCTTCAAGCCGCCAGCAGCCAGCGAATCGATGTGCGGCGATACCGCGCCAAATTTCGCAGCCTGGCCGCCGTAGCAGCCCAGGTCTGCAAAGCCGAGGTCGTCGGCGACGATGTAGATGATGTTGGGTTTCACGGCCATTTCGCCATGGTGCCCGATGAGTCCTCATGAGTCCTGTCAAGGCGTTTGCTACACACTCAGAAGCAATGAATGTAACAAATACTGG
>JAAFHN010000465.1 GCA_013298415.1 Comamonadaceae bacterium | reverse complement strand
TGTTTGTGCGCGACAAGATCGCCCTGGCGATGGGCTTGAATCCGATTGAGCTGCGAGTGCTCGCCCCCTCTGGGGCAAGCCGCCGCACAGAGCTGCAAATCACGCGCGACGCCCCGCCAGCCACCATCGCTGCTGGGCAACCCCCGCACCCCGGCGCGACCGAGCCACCCGGCGCGACGGAGCCACCCCTGGTGAATTGGCCCGCCGCCCAGGCCTACCTGGTGGGCGAGGGCGGCGCAGAACTCACTTGGGGGCTACATCAGGTGCGCCTAGGCGGGCCCAATTTGGCCGAGCTGCCAGCGGGCACGCAACTGGCTGTGGACGGGCAGCGAGGCGATTTTTTGCGGGTGCGGCTCACCGGCGACTACGAAGCCTGGGCGCCCGCGCGCAGCTTGATGCCCACGGGTGCCACCGCAACTGCCAGCGGGTTCACCCTCGGCAATCTGCTGCTCTCTGGCGGCGTTGCGGCAGGGGGCGGCGATGTGCTCAGCATCCCTTGGAAACCAAAAGTGCCCTACGCGGTGCGCGTGTTTCGCGGGCCTGAGGGCCAGCCCGTGCTTGAGCTGGAGTTTTTTGGCGGCCACTTGGCCACCACTTGGATCACCCACCGCTTCAACCCCCAAGTGGTGGAGGTGGTGAATGTGGCGCAAACGCAGCGCGAGCGCACCTTGGTGCGGCTCACCTTGCGCGGCAAAACCCTCTGGGGCTATTCGGTGCAAGCGGCCGGCGACCAGCTGCAAGTGACAGTGCGGCCCGCGCCCGTGCTCACGCCCACCCCCGCGCGGCCGCTCAGCGGTCTGCATGTGGTGCTGGAGGCGGGCCACGGCGGCCCCAGCAACTTGGGCGCCGTGGGCATCACCGGTGCCCGCGAAAAAGACGTGAACTTGGCCGTGACTTGGCTGCTGAAAGAAGAGTTAGAGGCGTCTGGTGCCCGCGTGAGCATGGTGCGCGAAGCAGAAGAAAACCCCACGCCCACGCAGCGCGGCCGCATGGCCGCAGCCACCGGCGCGCACCTTTTTGTGAGCGTGCATGCCAACTCCGCCGACACCGAAGACGGCTACCAGCGCGCCAAGGGCGCGTCCGTCTTCTACAAACACGAGCACGGCAGGCTCTTGGCAAGCGCCATCCACCGCCGCTTTTTGCAAGCCACTGCCTTGCCCGACTACGGCTTGATCGGCAACTTCAACTACGCCCCCACGCGGCTCAACACCGCCATGCCTGCTGCGCTGGTGGAGCTGGCTTTTCTCTCCAACCCGCAAGAAGAAGCGTTGTTGCTGGACCCCGCCATGCGCGCAAAAATGGCCAAAGCCATCCGCGACGGCATCGGCGATTTCGTTTGCCAGAGCACTGGGGTGAGCTGCGCGGGGCAGTGAGGCGCGAATTCGGGAGGGGAGTCCGGGGGCGAGGTCAATGTTGGCAGAAAAAAGCTGCTCGCTCCCACCACCGCTTCACCCAGCGCGTACCGGTTCTTTTGAGCTGCCGTCGCTGACGCCGCGACCGAAGGTGGATCGCGCAAAACAAGGGCGGCAGGTGCTGGCCAGAGAGATTTGGGCTTGCTCTCAAAAATGTAGCGTTACATGCCCTAAACACATGGACAGTGGGGTGATTAAGCCTGATTGAGACCCTGCCACGGAAGTGCAAACCCCTCCGTTCAGGCTGAGCTTGTCGAAGCACCCTCGCGGGCCCAACGACCCAGCTCAGGGCGAACGGGGTTGTATCTGAGGCATGGTTGGAGTATTTCCGAGCAAAATTGCAGCTCTGTCCATGTGTTTTGGATATCTGTTGCTATGACTTTTGAGCAAGCCGGACGCAGCCCTGGATGCCCCGTGCCCAGTCTTGCGCCGCTGCCGCTGCGTCACCCCAGGTTCGCTGTGTCAGGCTGCGTCACGCAGCAATCGGCCGCAGCTGATCCGCCAAGCTGCGCGTGCGTTCGGTGACTTCGTGCCCGAGGCGTGGGGGTCAGGTCTTGCATTACGGCAATTCGAAGTTAGGATGCGTGCATGGCAAGACCTCTTCGTGTTGAATTCCCGGGTGGGCTGTACCACGTCACGTCGCGGGGGGATCGGCGCGAGCCGATTTACCTAGACGATGCGGATCGCGAAGGCTGGCTCGAACTGCTGGGCCACGTCTGCGAGCGCTTCGACTGGTCTTGCTACGCCTACTGCCTGACGGGCAACCACTTTCACATCGTCGTACAGACCGCCCACGCCAACCTAAGCGCAGGTATGCGCCAATTGAACGGTGTCTACACCCAGCAGCACAACCGCCGCCACGCCAAAGTGGGTCACGTATTTCAAGGCCGCTTCAAGGCCGTCGTGGTGCAGCGCGAAACCTACCTGCTGGAACTCTCGCGCTACGTCGTCCTCAACCCCGTGCGTGCGGGCATGTGTGCTCAGCCAGAGGATTGGCCTTGGAGCAGCTACCACGCCATGCTGGGCGCAGAAGCCCCAGCCTGGCTCAAGAGCGAATGGCTGCTGTCACAGTTTGGGCAAAGCAAGGCCTCAGCCCGGCGCGCCTACATCGACCACGTGCGGGCTGGCGTTGGCCTGCCGAGCTTGTGGGGCGAACTGCGGCATCAAGTCGTCTTGGGCGACGATGCATTCGCAGACGACATCGGCGCCAAGATCAAAGCGGCCAGCGCGGCCAGCACCTCGCGCCAAACCGAAGTGCCACGGGTGCAACGCCAAGCCGGCGCACCGCCGCTCGCGCACTTCGTTGGCATGCCCGAGCGCAACGAAGCCATCCGCCAAGCCTACGCCACCCGCTGCTACACCATGCAAGCCATCGCAGACGCCTTCAGTCTTCACTACGCCACCATCAGCCGTGTTGTGGCGGGTCGTGGTGAGGAAGGTGCTTGAATGCAAGACCTGACCGTTCGCAGTAACAGCGATGAATCTAGCGGGTTGAAGTCCCGCCTGGGGAGTTGTCCGTACGCCCCAGTAGCATGAGGAAGCGGCGGCGTGGTAACACGCGGTCGTGAGTTTCCAAA
>JAAFHN010000271.1 GCA_013298415.1 Comamonadaceae bacterium | reverse complement strand
CCCCAGCTTTTGGTGGAACCCCGATAAATTCGTGGGCCCCGCAGGCCTGCTGCAAGCCTATCGCTTCATTGCCGATAGCCGCGATCACGACACCGGGGCTCGCTTGGACAACCTCGAAGACCCGTATCGCCTTTTCCGCTGCCACACGATCATGAACTGCGTGGACGTGTGCCCCAAGGGCCTGAACCCCACCAAGGCCATTGGCAAGATCAAAGAGCTGATGGTGCGCCGCGCGGTTTAGCCCTCCGCTGCCTCGCCCTGCCCTCTCTCCGCTTCCAGGCCCTTTTCCTTTGGTCGAAGTCAGCAACCCCAATGACTTGCTGGATGTGCGTGCCACATCCAAGCTGGTTTGGCGCTGCCGACGGGGTTTGCTGGAAAACGACCTCTTCATCGAGCGCTTTTTCAAACGCTACGAAGGCCAACTGACCGTGGGCCAGGCGCAAGGTTTGAGCACCTTGATGGAGCTGGGCGACAACGATTTGCTCGATTTGCTGCTGCGGCGCAAAGAGCCAGCGGACGCGCTGGCCACAGATGACAGCGTTTTGCAAGTGCTGCGTCAGTTGCGTGCCGCACCATCGGAGTTACCGCCAGTTGGAGCTGCCAGCACGCCAATTTGAGTGCATGCTCCAACCAGCGCCTCATAAAGTAGTTAAAGTTTCCACCACCCTCACTCCAACACCAAGCAGCTGGACTTGCCCATGAAACTCGCCGACTACAAAGCCACCCTCTCGTTTTCAAATGGCAACCCCAGCATCGAAATGCCGGTCTATCAGGGCAGCATCGGCCCCGATGTGGTGGACATCCGCAAGCTCTACGCCCAAACCGGCAAATTCACCTACGACCCCGGCTTTCTGAGCACCGCCGCCTGCCAATCTGCGATCACCTACATCGATGGCGACAAAGGCGAGCTGCTGTATCGCGGCCATCCGATTGAGCAGCTGGCCACCCAGTGCGACTTTTTGGAAACCTGCCACCTGCTGCTCTACGGCAACCTGCCCAATGCCGAGCAAAAGGCCAAATTGGAAGGCCGCGTGACCAACCACACCATGGTCAACGAGCAAATGCAGTTTTTCCTGCGTGGCTTCCGCCGGGATGCACACCCGATGGCGATCATGACCGGCTTGGTGGGCGCACTCTCGTCGTTCTATCACGACAGCACTGACATCAACAACCCCGAGCACCGCGACATCTCTGCGATCCGCCTGATCGCCAAGATGCCCACGCTGGTCGCCATGTCGTACAAATACAGCGTCGGCCAGCCGATGATCTACCCGCAAAACGACCTGAGCTACGCAGGCAACTTTTTACGCATGATGTTCGCCACGCCCTGCGCCCCCTACAAAGTGAACCCCGTGATCGAGCGCGCACTCGATCGCATCTTCATCCTGCACGCCGATCACGAGCAAAACGCCAGCACCTCCACCGTGCGCTTGTGCGGCAGCTCTGGCACCAACCCCTTTGCGGCCATCGCGGCCGGTGTGGCCTGCCTCTGGGGCCCAGCGCACGGCGGCGCAAACGAGGCCTGCCTGAACATGCTGGAAGACATCCAAGCCAACGGCGGTGTGGCCAAAGTCGGCGAGTTCATGGAAAAAGTGAAAGACAAATCCAGCGGCGTGAAGCTCATGGGCTTCGGCCATCGCGTCTACAAAAATTTCGACCCACGCGCCAAGCTCATGCAAGAAACCTGCAAAGAAGTGCTGGCCGAGCTGGGCCTGGAAAACGATCCCCTCTTCAAGCTCGCGCTCGCGCTGGAAAAGATTGCGCTGGAAGACGACTACTTCGTGAGCCGCAAGCTCTACCCGAATGTGGACTACTACAGCGGCATCGTGCAGCGCGCCATCGGCATCCCCGTGAAGCTCTTCACCGGCATCTTCGCGCTCGCTCGCACCGTGGGGTGGATCGCTCAGTTGAACGAAATGATCGGCGACCCCGAGTACAAAATCGGCCGCCCCCGCCAGCTCTTCACCGGCAGCGAACGCCGCGACGTGCTGCCGATTGCCAGCCGCTGAAGCAGCCCCGCACCACTACAAGCCCGGCGTTCGCCGGGCTTTTTCGTTTCTGCCTTCAGCAACTCAGGGAGATTCCCAAGCGCCATCAAGCTCGGCATCGCTAAAATTTTGAGCACATGTGGGGATGTAGCTCAGCTGGGAGAGCGCGTCGTTCGCAATGACGAGGTCGGGAGTTCGATTCTCCTCTTCTCCACCACCCATTCAAAGCCAGCGCCTCACAGCGCTGGCTTTTTTCTTGGGCTACGCCTTGAAGGGCATCCGGACCATCGCCCCCCGACGCTGCAATTGACAACGAATTCGTTTTGTGACCCAATTAAGGGGATCAAATTGAAAGCGTGGCGATGCAAACCTTCAGCGTGCGCGAACTGCGCGAAAAATCGGGCGAACTGAGCCGCGAGGCAGAAGAAGGCCGCTTGTCGCTTGTCACTCGCCACGGCCAGCCGCTCTTTGTCAGCGTGCCCTTCACGCCTGAGTTGTTGGGCGCAGGCGTTCACACCGCCCTTGCAGTTCAGCTCTTCAAAAGCGGTGACGTCACCAGCGCGCGCGCCGCCAAGATTGCCGGCATGGGTTTGTCGAAGTTTTTGCAGCACTTGAGCGATCAAGGCATCGCCGTTGTGGACCACGATCCCGCAGAGTTGGAAGCAGAGCTGGCCGCCTTCGGTGCGGCTGCGTGAGCCGCCCGGTTGTCGTTGCAGACTCCGGGCCGCTGATCGCGCTTGCCTGCTGCGAAAGTTTGCACCTCCTCTCGGCGGTGTTTGATGCGGTGCACATCCCCCAAGCCGTGTTTGCCGAGACAACCAGCGATGGTTCCCGAGCCGGAGCCGCTGCGATTGCCGCGTTCGCCCGAGACCATGCCCAACTCCACGCGAACCGAACCGATGCGATCTACGCCGCTGCAGCGTCACACCTGGACGAAGGCGAAGCCCAAGCCCTGAGTTTGGCGCTCGCACTGGGCTGCGGCATCTTGATCGACGAGCGCCGTGGCCGACAAGCAGCCATGCGCCGGGGCCTGCCCCTTTTCGGCGTGCTGGGCGTGCTGCTTCAAGCCAAGCGACTTGGCCAGATCACCGAGCTCGCACCCATGCTGGAGCGGATGCAGCGCAATGGCTACCGGGTCTCGCACGCATTGCTCGAAGCCACGCTGAAGCTGGCCAACGAAACAGCCTCGCCGAGCTGACCATGCGCAAGCTCGCAGCGCGGCACAGCGATAATCCCGCATCCCCAGCGCTGCCACATCCATGAATTCACCCAAGCCCATCCTCATCACAATTTCGGGTGACTTGGGCAGCGGCAAAAGCACGGTGGGCAGGCTGATCGCGCTGCGGCTTGGAGTGCCGCTCAAGAGCACGGGCGCGTTCCAGCGCGAATTGGCGCAGCGAATCGGTTTGACGACGCTGGAACTCAACAAACTCGCCGAAACAGATCGCAGCATCGACACGCAAATTGACGCGATCTCGGCGGAAATCGAGCGCCAGCAAACCAGCACCGTCGTGGACTCCCGCATGGCCTGGCACTTCATTCCGAGTGCGTTCAAAGTGTTTTTGAGCGTGGACGCGCGGCTTGCAGCCCAGCGCATTTTCGATGCCCCGCGCAGCAGCGAAACGCCTTACGCCAGCGTGGAAGAAGTGCAGGCCGCCAACCTCGCGCGGCGGCAAAGCGAGGTGGAGCGCTTCAAGAGCCGCTACGGTGTGAACATCGCCGACCACGCCAACTTCGATTTGGTGGTGGACACCTCAGCCGCCGCACCGGATGCGATTGCCGATGTGGTGGTGGCCGAATTCCACAAGTTCCAAGGCCGTACCGCTACCGGGCCAATCGCCGCCAAACCCCAAGCCCTGCATGTGCGGGCGTGAGATCATTTCAGCGACAGTTGGGGAGGCACTCCCGTTCGGGCTGAGCTTGTCGAAGCCTTGACCTCGCGTTCCAGCCACCTCCGTTCGGGCTGAGCTTGTCGAAGCCTTGGTCGCCGGCTTCGACAAGCTCAGCCCGAACGGCTCAAAACTGAATCTTCAACGCCATTCTCGAAGCCAAATTGCTCCTCTGTCCAGGTATCTTCAGTATTCTTTGCTATTATTTTTGAATAACAACGAAACCCACCTCATTTCAACTTCACAGGCAACCCCATGGCATCCATCCACTTCATCGGCGGCGAAAAAGGCGGGGTGGGCAAAACCGTCACTTCGCGCGTCTTGGCCCAGTACTTCATCGACAAAGGCCAGGCCTTCACCGGCTTTGACACCGACCGCTCCCACCAATCCTTCAACCGCTTCTACCGCGAGCACGCCAGCCCCGTGCTGGTAGACAGCTTTGAAGGCCTCGATTTGATCGTGGCGGCGTTTGAAGACGACCCGCATCAGCACGTGATCGTCGATTTGGCCGCGCAAACCTCTGCGCCGCTTTCCAAATGGATTGCCGACGCCAATCTCATGGCGCTTTTTGCCGAGATGGGCATCAGCGTGCACTTTTGGCATGTGATGGACGACGGCCGCGATGCAGTGGATTTGCTCGCCCAACTCATTCGCACCTACGGCCTTGGCCCCAAATACGTGGTGGTGCAAAACTTTGGCCGAGGCAGCAATTTCGAGCTGTTGCAAAGCTCAAATGCACTGCAACAGGCCAAAAACGCAGGCGCCCACGTCATCGAAATCCCCCGCC
>JAAFHN010000385.1 GCA_013298415.1 Comamonadaceae bacterium | reverse complement strand
GTTGCTGGCCGCTTGCGCTGCGCTGACGAGCGTGGGCTGCAGCTCGCTCGATGAGAAGCAGCGCGAATGGATTTTTCAGCCCAGCGACCGTTCTTGGTGGGGCGGCCAGCAAGCGGCAGACGGCATGGACGAGGTTTGGCTGAGCTTCACCTCGGCTGAGACCAAGCAACCCGTCAAGCTCCACGGCCTGATTGCTGCAAACCCCAACCCGAAGGCTCCCGTGCTGCTGTATCCGCACGGCGCGCGCTGGAACGTGATCGGCTCTGCACACCGCATGCGCCGCTGGAAGGAGATGGGCTTTACTGTCGTGGGCATCGACTACCGAGGCTTTGGCAAAAGCTCTGAAGGCCTGCCCAGCGAGGATTTGGCGGCAGAAGATGCCGCAGCCGCTTGGACTTGGCTGGGCCAGCAATTCCCCAAGCAACAGCGCTTCATCTACGGCCACTCGCTGGGCGGTGCAATTGCCATGCGGCTCGCGGCCAACACCACAGACGAAAGCGGCGTGATCGTGGAAGGCACATTTTCCAGCTTGCGCGATGTGATTTCGGCGCACAAATGGGGCTGGCTGCCCCTGGGGCCGCTGCTCACGCAAAAATTTGAAGCCGCAGCCGATGCGCCCAAAATCGCATCGCCCCTGCTCTTGATCCACGGCACCAGCGACAGCCTCATCCCCAGCAGCCTGGGCGAAAAGCTCTACGCGGCTGCCCGTGAGCCCAAAGCCCTGCTGCTTGTACAAGGCGGCTCCCATCACAACGCCAGCGGCCAAGCCCGAGAAGAAGTCACCGCCCAGCTCAAAGCGCTGTTTGGGTTGCCCGGTTAAATCTTGCATAACCCGCCATTGCGTGCCCAAGCCGCAAACTGAGGAACAATCGGCGCAACACAAAAGGCCATTGCCGCCGACCTTACTCATGCAAGACGAACTGCTTTTTGGCTACGACCCAGCCGAGGCCTCAGCGGCGAGAGCACGCATCCGCATCGTGCCCGACAAGGCTCGGGCCTTGTACGTGGCCGAGCGCTCGCGGGTGGACTTTGTGTACAACACGGCGGCGCTGGAAGGCAATCCCTTCACCTTCCCCGAAGTCAAAACCCTGCTTGACGGCATCACCGTCGGAGGACACAAACTCTCAGATGCCGAGCAGGTGTTGCGCCTGAATGCCGCCCTCACCTACGTGATTGGCCTCGTGAGAGCCGATAGCTTCGAGTTGACGGCCGACACCGCGCAAACCATTCAGGGCATCGTTGCCAAAGACGAAGCGCTGAAATGGGGCATGTTTCGCGACAGCTTGGTCTTCATCCAAGGCACGGACTATCAAGTTCCCCCGGCAGACCAGCTCCCAGCGATTTTTGAGCGCGGTCGGCTTGCACTCGAGCAGATTGAAGACCCCATCCACCGCGCCTTTCTCGTTTTCCTTTGGGGCAGCTTGGTTCAGTTTTTTTACGACGGCAACAAGCGCACTTCCCGGTTTCTCTGTAATGGCATATTGATGAAATCGGGGTATCCGCCCATGATGATTTCGGCCAAGGATCAGCTGGCCTACAACCAAACCATGGCTCGCTTCTACGACAGCCAAGATGCCACTGAGGCCCTCGAATGGTTCTACGGCCTGTACGCGCAACGCATCGAGCAATTTGGGTTTGAGCCGTCGGCATAGCCGCAACAGGATCTAGGATTCATCATCCGCCAGCAACTGCTCCAAGCGCCTTGGATAGTGGTTCAAGAAATCTCGGGTGATGTGGAAGGCTTCGGTGTCTTCATAGGCCACCTCGTTCACGCCGGTGCTGTCGAACTGGATGATTTTGGCGTTGGGGTACGAGAGCAGGATCGGTGAATGCGTGGCGATGATGAACTGCGAGGATTCCTCGACCAGGCCGTGGATCATGCGCAGCGCGGCCAGCTGGCGCTGGGGTGAAAGCGCGGCTTCGGGCTCATCCATCAGGTAGATGCCGTCTCCCCGCAAGCGATTGAGCAGCACTGCCAAAAACGACTCTCCATGCGACTGCGCATGCAACGAAGCGTCGCCCCAACCGCCCGGCAGACCGATCTGATCCAAGTAACTCGCCACATTGTGAAAGCTCTCAGCCCGCAAAAAGAAGCCATCGGTCGGCCTGTTGCTCCCGCGCGCGAGGCGCAGCGCATCGTGCAGTGGCGAAAGCGTGTCCACCGTTTGCACCCGCATGTTTTTGGAGCCACCCTCGGGCCCAAAGCCCAGCACTTCGGCCAGCGCTTCCAACACCGTCGATTTGCCTGAGCCGTTTTCGCCCACGAAAAAGGTCACGTTCGGGTGAAACGCAATGCGCCCAATCTCGCGCACCGCAGGGATGCTGAACGGGTAAGCATCCCAATCGATGGGCACATCATCCCGAAAATCCGCGCGGATCAGCCAGGGGGCTTTGCGTTTGGGCATGTCTGCGCGCAGTTCCTCACGGGGTTTCCCAAGCTGCCGCCTGGTGCGCCAGCTGCATCACTTTGGCTGGGGGCTCGGTTTTCAGGCGGTGGTCGCTCCACACTTGCCGCCATTTGCGGGCACCGGGCTGGCCGTTGTACAGGCCCATCATGTGTCGGGCTACGGCATGCCAATGCGTTGGGCGGTCTTTGGAGGTGTTTTGCAGGCTTTCCATGTAGGAAATCATGTGTTTTTCCACCTCTGTCCTGGTATTCATTGCACCTGATGCTGCGAAAAACGTAGCATCCCAATCTGCCATGGTCCAAGGGTTGTGGTAAGCCTCGCGGCCGACCATCACGCCGTCTACGTGCTGCAACTGCTCGGTGATGTCGGCACTCGTGGTGATGCCGCCATTGATGCAAATCGTGAGATCTGGAAAGTCGCCTTTCAGCCGATGCACCAGCTCGTAGCGCAGCGGCGGGCGCTCGCGGTTTTCTTTGGGGCTCAAACCTTTGAGCCAGGCATTTCGGGCATGCACGATGAAAACCCGGCAGCCGCCTTCGGCCACTGTGCCCACGAAATCGCGCAAAAACGGGTAGCTCTCGGGCGTGTCTTCGGTGTGATCGATGCCGATGCGGTGCTTCACCGTGACGGGAATGCCGACCGCATCCACCATGGCCTTCACGCAATCGCGCACCAGATCGGCCTCACGCATCAGGCATGCGCCAAACGCGCCGCGCTGCACCCGCTCACTCGGGCAGCCGCAATTGACGTTGATCTCGCTGTAGCCCCATTGCTCGCCCAGCTTTGCGCACTTGGCCAAATCCTCAGGCTCGCTGCCGCCGAGTTGCAGGGCAACTGGCGGCTCTTCGGGAGAAAAGTCAAGGTGACGCGGTACATCGCCGTGGAGCAACGCGCCTGTCGTCACCATCTCGGTGTAGAGCAAAGCGTTCTTCGTGATGAGGCGGTGGAAGTAACGGCAATGCCGATCCGTCCAATCCATCATCGGCGCAACAGAAAGCCGCCAGGGGCTGAACGCGCTTCTTTGCGCGCCTGGCGGCCTTGTAATAGGTTGGGTCTCGTTCATGCGGGCGCGATGTTACCGCCCGCTTGTCCCCTGCCC
>JAAFHN010000428.1 GCA_013298415.1 Comamonadaceae bacterium | reverse complement strand
GCAGCGCCAGCGCCGCCCACTGCCAGGCGGGCACTGCGGCGTGGCGCAGAGGCCCCGCCAAGCCTGGCGCGAGCTGGCCCAGCCAAAACCCCGGCCATACGAGCATGCACAAGCCGATGCATGCGCCAGCGCCAGCCAAGCCCCACACCCAGCGCCTGTACTCCGCCGCCGCTTGCGCCTCGCTCAGGCCCATCCAGCGCGGCACGAGCACATGGGCAAGCACCCCGCCCGCGAGCAGGCCGGAAGCCAAGTCTGGCCAAGTGAACAGCAGCACGGCCACATCGCCCAAACCTGTAGTGCCAAGTGCGGCGGCTTGCGTGGCGTCTCGCGCCAGGCCAGCTAGTCGGCTGACCAAGAGCAGCAAAAACGACAGGACAGAAGCGCGTAAGAGCATGGCGGTTTTTTGAAGACGAGTGGCTTGTGCCTACATCTCCGCAAAACTGCGTGCGCGTCTGGGCATCACCCTGGGCGGGCACTCACTGCTCACCAAGTCGGCCTTGGCAGCCGGAATCGCATTCGCCCGGAAACCTGCGCCAAGCAGCATGTCCCACCGGTTCACCGCGGGCAGCTCCAAATGAATGCGAGTCTGGCAAATGGGCCCAGGGTAGTCGTCAGCCAAGAAAATGCCCGCCCGCAAGCGGTTTCCCCCTCGAATCACGTACTGCCGCTCGTTCAAATCGCGCAGCAGCTTTTCGCTGATGCCGCCATCTTTCGCAAACATCATCCCCATCCATTTGCGCTCGCCCCAGGCCCGGTAAGCAAACCAATTCGGCTCATGGGCCTCGGGAAACACAAAGCGCTGCACTGGTGCGTACTCGATGTCCAGCATGCCCGGCGAAGGCGCTGGCAAACCGCGCAAACCCGCCACGATGGCGGGCACCTGGGCCAGTTGATCCAGCTTGGTGCCGTTGGCTTGCCAAAGCATGCCTGCGCTGAGGCACCAGGCCGGTAGCACAGCCAGCCAATAGACCCCGCTACGCTCGCCACCGCGAGTATGCAGCGTCTGCAACGCCAAGCCAGCGAGCAGCACGCAGGGCACGGCCAGCAAAAACGCAAATCGATTCGACCAAATTCCGAAGGGCGACATCAAGCCGCCGTCCCCTGCCGCCAGGCGAATTTGCGCGAACATGGAGCTGGTGCCCGGCGTAGCCGAGAAAAACAGTGCGGTGCTTTTGCCCACCGCGGCGTAGGGAAAGCTCGCGCAGAAAGCCAAAAAAGCGAGGCCGAGCACGAGCCATAGCCGCGCTCGGCTCACATCCGCGCCCATTCGGGGTTGGTGCCTGAAGATGGCAAGCGCCAGCACCACTGCACAAACAGCCAAAGGAAGAACGGCAAAAGTTGCAAACTTGGCCATGCCCACTGCCAGAGAGATCCAAGCCGATGCGCTGCGCCAATCCATCAGGTTGTTGTAGCCCACAAACTCGCCGCCTGGCGTGGCCAGCGTGCGCGTGGCTGCATAGGCTGCCACGCTGCACACCACCAGCGCCGAGCTGCGCCAAAAATTCCAGCTTTGCCCGCGACCTCTCGCGCACCAGCGCAGCACTTCCAAACCCATCACGAACGCAAAATTCGCACCCAAGTGGAAGCTCAGCACCAAGGCCAGCCAGCCGAGCACTTGCAAACTGCGCTGCCCCTCATGAATTCGGCGATGCCCCCAAAGCGCCAGGCACACGAAAACCAGCACCATCTGCACACTGGCAAAGAGCATGCTCCATACCGGGAACACCCAAATCAGCGCCACGCATGCGGCGGCCACTGACGCGTCCCATCGCAAACTTCGCTGTGCCAAACACCAAAGCTCCCAGCCCAGCCACGCCAAGCAAGCGGAATTGAAAGCCTTGTAAAGCACCCACGCGGGCACATGAAGCCGTGCTTGTAGCCAGCCCACCATCTCGTAGTACACCGCAAACAGGTGCAAATTACCTTCACTGCTCAGCAGCCACATGGGTGCGGTGTCGCCCATGGCCACACGGGCAGAGCCAAAGAGGCCGTCGTGGATATCTTCGGGGCTGAGCCAAAGCGGCACAACCGCCATCAGCAAAGACAGGCCCAGCAGCAGCTTCAAAGCCCAGCCCAGTCTGCTTTCGGAATCGTGCAAAACGGTGGGGAGGGGTGCTGTTGGGCGCATAGTTCAGGGAGCCGCCGCATTCTGCCACCCCGGCCCAGCTGGCCTTGCACGCAAACCTGGCCTCAGCTTGCTTTCTAAAATCCCTGCTTTGCCCATTCAAGCCCCACGATCCATGACCACCAGCGCCGACACCCCTTTGGACGAGAACAAGCTCATTGCCGAGCGGCGCGGCAAGCTGCAGGCCATTCGCGCGCAAGGCGTGGCTTTTCCGAATGATTTCAAGCCGCAGGATCGCGCAGAAAAGCTCTTTGCCGATTGGGACAAGTTTGAGAAAGAGGAGCTGGCCGCCAAGCCGCCGATTTTGGCGAGCGTGGCTGGGCGCATGATGCTCAAGCGCGTGATGGGTAAGGCCGGATTTGCCACCCTGCAAGACGCAAGCTTTGGCTTCAATGCCAAGGGCGAGCCGGTGGATGGGCGGATCCAGATTTACGTCAAGCTGCAAGACGTGGGCGAAGCCGCTTGGGAAGCCTTCAAGCACTGGGATTTGGGCGACATCGTGGCCTGCGAGGGCCATGTGTTCAAAACGCAAACGGGCGAGCTCTCCGTTCATGCGAGCAAGGTGCGTTTGCTCACAAAGAGCCTGCGACCCTTACCGGACAAGCACCACGGCATCAGCGATGTGGAGGTGAAGTACCGCCAGCGCTACGTGGATTTGATGACCGATGCGAGCACCCGCAAGCGCTTTGTGGCGCGCAGCAAGGCGCTCAGCGCAGTGCGCAGCTTCATGGAAGAAAGCGGCTTTCTGGAAGTGGAAACGCCGATGCTGCACCCGATTCCGGGCGGGGCGAACGCCAAGCCCTTCAAAACGCACCACAACGCGCTCGATCAAGAGATGTTTTTGCGCATTGCGCCGGAGCTGTATTTGAAGCGGCTGATCGTGGGCGGCTTTGAGCGGGTGTTTGAGATCAACCGCAATTTCAGGAACGAAGGCGTGAGCGTGCGCCACTTGCCTGAGTTCACGATGATGGAGTTCTACGCCGCTTACTGGAATCACCACGATTTGATGGATTTCACCGAGGCCCTGATTCGCCGCATGGCGATGCAGGCGGTTGGCACGCTGCATGTGAGC
>JAAFHN010000216.1 GCA_013298415.1 Comamonadaceae bacterium | reverse complement strand
AATCCGCGTGAAATCCTTGAAGCCTGGGCCTGCGAGCTGCAAAAACTCCTGCCCATTGGCCTGGCCCGCCACTGCGTGCATGTAGGCAAAGGCAAGCAAATGCGGCAGATGGCTCACCGCAGCGTAAGCGCCATCGTGCGCCTCAGGCGACATTTGCGTGGTGCTCGCGCCGAGTGCCGCCCACAAGTCTTTTGCTTTCTGGAGTTGCACGGTTTTCGTGCGCTCAATGGGCGTGAGGATGACTTGCCGGTTGCGAAACAAATCGGGATCGGCGTGCTCCACGCCGGAAAGTTCTTTGCCAGCAATCGGGTGGCAAGGCACGAAGCAGCCCACGTCATCGCGCAGCACCCGTCGCGCGGCATCCACCACGCTGCGCTTGGTGGAGCCCACATCCATCATCAGCACATCGGGGCGCACCAAGTGGCGCACTGCTTTGAAGGTGCTTTCCACGGCCGCCACGGGCACGGCAAGCAGCACGATGTCTGCCCCCGACACGGCCAGCAGCGCAGATGGCGCTTCCACGTCAATCACACCCATTTGACGGGCTTTTTCTGTGGTAGACGGCGATTTGCTGTAGCCCACCACGCGCTTGACCAGCCCGGCCTTTTTCATGGCCAGCGCAAAAGAGCCGCCCATCAAGCCGCAGCCGATCAATCCGAGTTGTTCAAACATAAGCTGCGAATTCTAGGTCGGGCCGCATGGGATTCGTTACAGGTGGCTTACCGCAGCACGGCAGAAGTCACAAGACGCGCGAAATGCAACATCAGGCAATCGGGTACTCACCCAAAAGCTTGAAGTAAGCGCAGTAGGCTTGCAGCTCGCTGAGCGCCAAGCTCACGTGCGGCTGGGAACGGTGGCCTTGCAGCTCGATGTAGAAAAAGTATTCCCACTGACCGGAACGCGCAGGCCGCGACTCCAAACGGGTCATCGACACGCCGTGCGTTTTGAGCGGCACGAGCAAATCGTGCATCGCACCCGGCCGGTTGGGCACGCTCACGACCAGGCTGATGCAGTCTTTTCCGGTCGCGCCCTGCTCGGCCACCGCCGTGGGCAGACAAACCACACCGAAACGCGTGCGGTTGTGCGCATCGTCTTGAATGCCAGGCGCCAAGATGTGCAGGCCGAATTCGGATGCCGCCCGCTCGCTCGCAATGGCTGCCCAGCCAGGCTGATTGGCGGCCAGGCGAGCGCCCTCTGCGTTCGACGATGCTGCCACCCGCTCCGCGTGCGGCAGATGCGCGGAAAGCCAAGCCTGGCACTGGGCCAGCGCTTGCGGGTGGGCATGCACGGCTTTGATGGCTTTCAAGTCGGCCTGGGGTGCGAGCAAGTTGTGGCGCACCCATAAGCTGACTTCACCCACAATGGAAAGCGGTGAATCGCGCAGCAAATCGAGTGTGCGCGCCACCACGCCTTCCGTGGAATTCTCAATCGGCACCACGCCGAAACTGGCAGCGCCGGAAGCCGCCGCGCGAAACACCTCGTCGATGCTGATGCAAGGCACCGCTTCCAAGCCAGAGCCGAAAAATTGCAGCGCGGCCTGCTCGCTGAAGGTGCCCGCCGGCCCCAGATAAGCCACGCGCTGCGGGCTCTCCAAGCGGCGAGCGGCCGACATGATTTCGCGCCAAATCGGTGCGATGCTTTCGTTCAGCAGCGGCCCCGCATTACCAGCTTGCAGTGCCGCAATCACTTGCCGCTCGCGCTCGGGGCGAAACACCGGCGAGCCTTCGTGTTTTTTCAGCTCGCCCACTTCCAGCACCACGCTCGCGCGGCGGTTCAGAAGGGTAAGCAGTTCGCGGTCAATCGCGTCGATGTCGGCGCGCAGCGTGCTCAGATCTCTCATGCGCAGATTGTGAGGCGCGTTCAGCCCTGGCGGCTTTCAAACTCGCGCATGTACTGCGTGAGCGCCTGCACGGCGGCGGCGGGCACCGCGTTGTACAAACTTGCGCGCATGCCGCCTACCGATTTATGCCCTTTGAGTTGGAGCAAGCCTGCTGCCTGAGCACCTTCCAAAAACGAGGCGTTCAGCGCGTCGTCGCTCAAGAAAAACGGCACATTCATGCGGCTTCGGCAACTGACGTGAATCGGATTGCTGTAGAGCTCGCTGCCATCGATCGCTGCATAGAGCGCGTCGCTTTTGGCCTGCGCCAACGCGCCCATCGCAGCCACACCGCCTTGGGCTTTCACCCACTTGAACACCAATCCCGCCACGTAGATCGCAAACGTGGGCGGCGTGTTGTACATCGAGTCGTTTTCGGCGACCGTTTTGTAGTGAAAAGCGCTTGGGCAAATCGGCAGCGCGCGATCCAGCAAATCCTCGCGGATCACCACAATCGTGAGCCCTGCCGGGCCGATGTTTTTCTGCGCGCCCGCGAAGGCCAGGCCAACACGGCTCCAATCGATTTGACGGGTCAAGATGTGCGAAGACATGTCTGCCACCAGGGGCGCGTCGCAGCCCAGGGCTTTCAAGTCCGGCAAGTCAAAAAATTCCAAACCGTTGATGGTTTCGTTGCTGCAGATGTGAACGTAGGCGGCGTCTGGTGAAAGCTTCCAGGCGCCTGCGTCCGGGATGCCCTCCCGGCCCTCAGTTTGCGCCGCCACACGAACCGTCGCGTATTTGGCGGCTTCCTTCGCCGACTTCTTGCTCCAAATGCCACTGTCCACAAAATCCACCACGCCGCCGCCGCTCAGGTTCATCGGCACAATGGCGTTTTCGCCCAAACCGCCACCTTGCATGAAGAGCACTTTGAACTCTGGCGGCACGGCCATCAGTTCACGAAAATCGGCAAGCGCCTGGGCATGAATCTCGCCAAAGTGCTTGCCGCGATGGCTCATTTCCATCACGCTCATGCCGCTTCCCTGCCAGTTCAGCATGTCGGCGGCCACCTGGCTGAGCACGGCCTCGGGCAGCGCTGCTGGGCCTGCGGAAAAGTTGTAGGGGCGCTGGGTCACGAAAAGGGGTGTTTCAACAGTGAACAAGGCAATTATTCAGATCAAATACCAGGTCTGTCCTGGAATTTGCATCATTTGATGCTACGTATTTTGTAGCAATCAATCTACCGACTGAGTGCCGGGTGAGCTGGCTTCCCCGCCCTCGTTGCCTTCGTCGGATTCAGTTGCAGCACCCGCTTCGCCTGCTTCCGCCGGCAGATCCACGCCCTCGGCTTCCATGATGCGCTGCACGCCGGAGAGCTTGGCTCCTGAATCCAGGGCGATCAAAGTCACGCCCTGGGTGGCGCGGCCGAGCTCGCGGATTTCGCTCACCCGGGTGCGCACCACCACGCCGGTATCGGTGGCAAACATCACGTCGTCGTCGGTGTGCACCAAGGTCGCAGCAACCACTTTGCCGTTGCGCTCGCTCTGCGAAATGGCAATCATGCCTTTGGTGCCACGACCGTGGCGGGTGTACTCGGTGATCGATGTGCGCTTGCCGTAGCCGTTCTCAGTCGCGGTCAACACGCTCTGGTGCTCGTCTTCAGCCACCAGCATGGCGATCACGCTCTGGCCGTCTTCGATCATCATGCCGCGCACCCCCCGGGCTTGGCGGCCCATTGGGCGCACGTCGTTTTCGTCAAAGCGCACGGCTTTGCCGCCGTCTGAAAACAGCATCACATCGTGTTTGCCATCGGTGAGCGCCGCGCCAATCAAAAAGTCGCCTTCGTCCAGATCTACCGCAATGATCCCGGCCTTGCGCGGGTTGCTGAAGTCATCCAGCGGCGTTTTCTTCACCGTGCCCATGCTCGTGCCCATGAACACGTAGTGGTCGGCCGGGAAGCTGCGGTACGCGCCCGTGAGCGGCAGCACCACATTGATTTTTTCGCCTTCAGCCAGCGGGAACATGTTCACGATGGGCCTGCCCCGCGCACCGCGCGAGCCTTGCGGCACTTCCCATACTTTCAGCCAATACATGCGGCCTCGGTTTGAGAAGCACAGCATCCAATCGTGCGTGTTGGCCACGAAGAGTTGGTCGATCCAATCGTCTTCTTTGGTGGCAGCCGCTTGCTTGCCGCGCCCGCCGCGCTTTTGGGCGCGGTATTCGGTGAGCGGCATGCTTTTCACATAGCCAGAATGCGAGAGCGTGACCACCATGTCGGTGGGGGTGATCAGGTCTTCCGTGCCCAAGTCTTGCGCGTTGCGCTCGATGTAGCTGCGGCGGGCGCCCAGCTTGGTTTGGCCGAATTCCAGCTTGATCGCGTTGAGCTCGTCCGTGATGATCACGTTCACGCGCTCGGTTTTCGACAAGATGTCGAGCAAATCTTCGATCTGCGCCATCACCTGCTTGTACTCGCCGAGCACTTTGTCTTGCTCCAGGCCAGTGAGGCGGGCCAAGCGCATGTCCAGAATCGATTGGGCTTGCTCGTCGCTGAGCTTGTACAGGCCGTCTTTTTGCAGCCCGAATTGCTTGCCCAGCCATTCTGGGCGGTAGTCGTCGGCGCTGAAGACCGTGCCGTCTTCGCGGGTGCGGGTGAGCATGTCGCGCACCAGCGAGCTGTCCCAGGCGCGGGCCATCAGCTCCGTTTTTGCCACGGGGGGCGTGGGCGCGCTGCGGATGATCTGGATGAAATCGTCGAGGTTTGCCAGGGCAACTGCCTGGCCTTCCAAGACGTGGCCGCGTTTGCGCGCTTCTTTCAGCTCGAAGACGGTGCGCCGGGTCACCACCTCGCGGCGATGCAGCAAAAACACCTGGATCAGGTCTTTCAGATTGCAAAGCTTGGGCTGCCCATCAATCAGGGCCACCATGTTCACGCCAAAGGTGTCTTGCAACTGCGTTTGTTTGTACAGGTTGTTTAGCACAACTTCAGGCACTTCGCCGCGCTTGAGTTCAATCACCAAGCGCATGCCCGATTTGTCGGATTCGTCTTGGATGTGCGAGATGCCTTCGAGCTTTTTCTCGTGCACCAGCTCAGCCATGCGTTCTTGCAGGGTGCGCTTGTTCACCTGGTAGGGCAATTCGTCGACGATGATGGCCTGGCGCTGGCCTTTGTCGATGTCTTCGAAGTGGCACTTGGCCCGCATCACCACGCGGCCTCGGCCAGTGCGGTAAGCGTCTTTCACGCCTTCTGCGCCATAGATGATCCCGGCGGTTGGGAAGTCTGGCGCAGGCACGATTTCCATCAGCTCGTCGATGCTGGCTTCGGGGTTGCGCAGCAAGTGCAGGCAGGCGTCGACCACTTCGTTCAAGTTGTGCGGCGGGATGTTGGTGGCCATGCCCACCGCGATGCCGGAGGAGCCGTTCACAAGCAAGTTCGGCAACTTGCTGGGCAGCACCAGCGGCTCTTGCTCGCTGCCGTCGTAGTTCGGCCCGAAATTCACCGTTTCTTTGTCGATGTCGGCCAGCATCTCGTGGGCGATCTTCGACAGGCGGATCTCGGTGTAGCGCATGGCAGCGGGGTTGTCGCCGTCCACGCTGCCAAAGTTGCCTTGGCCGTCCACCAGCATGTGGCGCA
>JAAFHN010000229.1 GCA_013298415.1 Comamonadaceae bacterium | reverse complement strand
CTCGCGGGCGGCGGCCACGATGGCCGAAAAAATGCCGTCCACGTAGTTTTGCAGCAGCGGATCGTCTAGCAAGTCAGGATCGCGGTAGAGCTGCTTGGCGATGCTGTCGCCGATTTTGCGTTCCTGTGCGAGCGACATTTCGCCTGCGCCGCCCAAGCTTGGCAGCGGATCGGCAAGAACGCTGGCGCTGGGTGCGGCCAAGCTCCCGAGCGCAAGCGTGCAAGCGATGGCGACTTGGCGCAGACGCGAGCCACGCCCGATTGCAAAGGGCAGGAATGAGCGCGTCAAATGAGAGAGCATCAAAACGAATCCAGTGGCAAAAAGGCTTTGGGCTCGGCGCTTTGGCTGTCGATCAGCACGGTCCAAAACGTCTTGCGCCCGATCATGGGCAGCCAGAGCAAACGCTCTGCGGGCAAGCCTGCATCGGCCACAGCCAAATCGATGGCTGCGCCGTGGTTTGGAAAACGCGCTTTCAGTGTGGCGATCGATTTGGCCGCGCGCATCACTTCAGGCGCGCTCTTTTCATACGGCTGCCAAAGCTCGGGGCGGGCAGAAAGATGCAAGCCGCCAATTGCCGCTTTGGTGAAGTCAAACTGCTCCTCGGCGCTGCGAAACGGCCGCAAGCCGAGCGGCGTGGGTTTGCCCAAGGGGTAGCTGTGGTTCACCCGCTTGGCCTCCAGCTCTTCGGGCACATCAATCGCGTGGATCACCCGAAAGCGGTCGTACTCAAACACCAGATGCACTGGCCGCGCCACAAACACCGTCCACAAGCCGTAGAGCAAGGCGGCGAGCTGGACGCCGCCGATGATGGCGATGTCGCGCACCAGCTCGGCTTTGGGTTTCTTGCGGTTGAAAATCGCAAGCATCAAGAGCGGCCCCAGGATCACATCCACGGTGACTACGAGCAAAAACAGCTCTCTGCCGCTGGAGATTTCCCGGTAGGGGTAGGGGTACCACACCACGAACACCAAGGTTGCCGCCAGTGAGGCAACCACGAGGCTCACGCCCAGGTGCAAAGTGGCCGCGCGAAGGCGGGTAGCCCAGTCAAAACCGGCTGGGGGCGTGGGTGGCAAGGTAGCTGCTTGCATGGTCGGTATGATGGTTTCGCGGTTTCAAAGTTCTGTGTCTGGCGCGTAAATGCCTCGGCAATTCTGCCGAAGCGTCTCTGCCGAGGCGTTCCTGCCGAGGCGCTCAGCTCCAGGCGCTGGAGCCGAGTTGCTCAATGGAGCGCCACAACGATTGTTCATCATGTCTGACTCTCCCCTCACTCATTTCGACGCTTCCGGGCAAGCCCACATGGTGGACGTGGGCGCAAAACCGGCCACCAAGCGCGTGGCCGTGGCCCAGGGCCGCATTGAAATGCTGCCCGAAACCTTGGCCTTGATCCAAAGCGGCAGTGCCAAAAAGGGCGATGTGCTGGGCGTTGCTCGCCTCGCGGGGATCATGGCTGCCAAGAAAACCAGCGATCTGATTCCACTTTGCCACCCTATTGCGCTCACGCGCGTCACTATTGAATTTATAGCATCAAATGTTGAAAATGATTGGACAAGTGGTGAAAATGGCGTGAAAAATGCCCCGCAAATCGTTTGCAAGGCCACCGCAGAGACTGTGGGGCCGACTGGCGTGGAAATGGAGGCACTGGTGGCTTGCACGAGCGCGCTGCTCACGATCTACGACATGTGCAAAGCGGCAGACCGCGCCATGGTGTTGCGCGATGTGGCGCTGCTGGAAAAGTCGGGCGGCAAGTCGGGGCCCTTCGTCAACCCGGGTGTGTAAAAATCCAGTATTCACATTTCCGCTGCGATAAGGGTACGACATGGCCTCCGTCAACAAAGTGATTTTGCTCGGCAACTGTGGCCGCGATCCAGAAATCCGCTATTTGCCCAGCGGCCAGCCTGTGGCCAACATCAGTATCGCCACCACCAGCAAGCGCAAAGACAAAACCAGCGGCGAGTTGGTGGAACAGACCGAATGGCACCGCGTGCAGTTTTTTGACCGTTTGGCCGAGATCGTGGGCGAATACGTCAAGAAGGGCACGCAGATCTACGTGGAAGGCCGCTTGCGTTATGGCAAATACACAGGCCAAGACGGCGTAGAGCGCAACACCACAGACATCGTGGCAACGGAGATGCAGTTGCTCGGCTCACGCCAGGGCGGTGGCCAGCCTGCAGGCGAAGACGGTGGAGGAAGTGGCAGCAGCTACAGGCCAGCCGCGTCAGCCGCCAGCAGGCCGCCCGCTCCCTCAGCGCCAGCCGCGCGCCCGCAAGCGCCTGCGAAAAGCAAAACAGGCTTTGACGACCTCGACGACGACATCCCGTTTTGACCGACTGCTTTGATCGACCGCTCAAGGCCCGTGAACTGAACGCCAGCGCCTGAAGTCTGATCGGCGTGCGGCCACCACCGAATGACGATTTTCAGCCCACAGATCCGGGCGACGCTGCGCCACCACTGAGTGACGCGGAGCGCGCGAGCCTGCGCCGGGCTCGCCATGAGCAGCGCATTGCAGACCTTCAAGCAAGGGTGCGGCAGAGCCAGTTGGGTTCGGGCGTTGAGCCCCTTGGCGCTGAGCCTTCGCCGGTAGCCGCACCTGTGCCCGCACTTGCAGCTCAAGCGGGGGTGGAGGAGTCGCTGAGCGCAAGCACTGCGGAGTCTGCCGCCGAGCCGGTGGGCATCGCGCTTGTGGCCGATGCTGAGCAAATCGCGGCGCATGCGACCATAGCGGCGGCCACACACGATGCGACGCATGGGGCAGCCCACGGCGAGCGCGGCCAAGCGTTGCGGCGCGTGCCCGTGTGGCAAAGGCCTCGCCCTTCGCTGCCGGTACTCATTTTTGCGCTGGTCGTGCACGCCCTCTTTTTGTGGCTGCTGGCGCAGTACGTGCCCACGTTGCCTGCGTTCAGCAGCAGCCCCGGCGATGGCGCAGCGGGTGCACCCGCCTTCAATTTCACCTTCCGGCCGATCGCCACCTTGTTGTTGCTCGACGAATCCGCGCAACGCCCAGAAGGTGCGCTCACCGAAGCCCAGGCCGCGCGCGCCAAGCAAGCGGTGCTGAGTACGAATCCTGTGCTGGTGGTCGACCGCAACCTGACCACTACCGTGCCCCAGATCACCGCCGATCGCGATCCGGTGGAAGGCGCGCCGGTGCCGGTGGTGTCGCTTCGCCCGTCTGTAGAACTGGCTGCGCCACCTCCGCCTGCCCCCGTGCCAGAGCCTGCGCCCACGCTTGCGCCACCAGCGCCCACGGCGAGCCCCAAGGTGATCGACGGATCAAGCATGAAGCTCACCGCCGACCCAGCGGCCCTGCCCCGGCCCGCTTTGGCAGCGCCTGGCGTGACCACCGACGACACCTTGCAAAGCGCGCCCACCATTCCGGCCTTGCCGCCTCCGCCCAAGCCAGAGCCTGTGCGCCGAAACTTGGCCAGCGCGCCGCAGCAAGCAGCGCCCTCTGCCGTAGAGGCGCTGCGGCCACTCGCATCAGCCGCGCAGCCGCAGGCAGTTCAGCCACTCACCCTGCAAATCACGCTGCCTGCGCGCGCGCCTGCCCCGGTGCCAGCGCCTGCGGCAACGGCTGCCCCCGTTGCTCAGCCCGCGGCCACCGCAGCCTCGGTGGCTGCTCCTGCGCCCGCTACTGCTGCGGCAGCAAATCCGAGTGCACCGAGCAGCGCTGTGCAAGTGATCGTGAATGTGCCGGTTGGGCCGGGGCAAGGTTTGCCGAGCAACTTGCCAAGTAGCCTGAGCGTGCCGGGCTCGGCAGGCGGCGCTGGCGGCGCGACCGCAGCGGGCGGTGCTGGGGGTGTAGCGGGGTCAGGTGGCGGCACGGGCACGGGCAGTGGCGCAGGTGGGGCTGCGGGAAGCGCTGGCGCAGTTGGGGCAGGGTCAACTGGTGCAGGTGCTGGTGGCGCAGCGGCTGGCTCAGCGCGAGCTGCGCAAGCAGGCGCATCAGCCGCGAGGCCGCTGAACATGCAGTTGCCCGGTGGCCCGTATGCGCCTCAGCGCCAGCGCAGTTTGGCGGATTTGGCCAATGAGCAGCTGCGCCGTGGCATGGCCACAAGCCAAATGGAGCGTGGTGTGGGCGCAGCCGGCAAGCAAGATTGCGTGTCGGCGCAAAGCGCGACTGCCAGTACACCTCAGGGGCAGGTGGCCATGGGTGGTCTGCTCGCGCTGCCAGGTCTGGTTTGGGATGCTGCCACCGGTAAGTGCAAATAGACGCTACATTTAGTCTAGCAACAAATGCTTATTGCACTAAGACAATGGGCTGATTTGTTTAAAAATCAGCCAGTTTCGCCGTCCCAGTAGTCCAAGCTCGCCGCTACGCGGTTGATCATGCGCGTGCGTGGGCCAGCGCTTGGGCCAGAGCTCGCCAAGGTTTTTGCTGAATCTGGGTATTCGCACATCTCGGGCCACTCTTGGGTGCTGAGGGAGATGTATTTCAGCGGCGCAGCCGAGGTGTTGATGATCTGATGCGGGTAGTCTGGCCCCGGCGGGATGGTGATCACATCGCCCGCAGTGATCGGCAGCATTTCACCCGCCACACGCAGCGTGCCCGAGCCTTCGATCACGATGAACATTTCGGTCTGCGCATGGTGCAAGTGATAAGGGCAGGGCAGTTTGCCGGGTGGCAGCGTGGTGATGGCCGCGCCCAGCTTGGTGTTGATCTCGCGGTTCACCAGCTCGCCATCGGTACTCTCGTAGCGCTCACCGTGCGCAAACGGCGTGACCTCGGTCGGGCGCAAAAAATTGCGGATCAGCGCGTGGCGCAGGGCCTCAGTTTTGTCGGTGCTCATGCGCACGATATTGCCATGCGGCGGTGAAGGTGTCAGTGGTTCGTCGCACTGGCATGCAATGCCGCCCAAGTTTCAAACTCCAACGGTCTCAAACCAAAACGCACGGCATTGCCTGCATGCAGGCCTTTGAATTCGGCTTGCACCAGCTGCACAAAGCGCTCGCGGTCCGCTTTTTCTACCGTTGCGGGCGTGGCCTTGCGGATGGCGGCGAGTTTGGGCGCGTGCAGGCCGCGCACGAGGGCGGCCATCGCTTGCGCAAGCTGCTGGCGGTGCTTGAGCCGAAACAAATCGGGCATCACCATGTTTTGCTTCACGGCAGCGTATTGCTGGCAAGAGCGCTCGTAGGCCCACAGGAACACATCGCGCAGGAGCTCGATGCGGTTGAGTTCATAGATGGCGAGCATTCCTTCCACATAGATGGCTTGCGGCACATCGATGAAGGACAGCGG
>JAAFHN010000661.1 GCA_013298415.1 Comamonadaceae bacterium | reverse complement strand
GCAAGTTGGCGGGCAGGCTGGCGCTGCGGTAGCTGTCGTAGTAGGCGAGTGCCGCAGACATGGCGGGCATCGGCACACCGCTTTGCAGGGCTTGCACCAGCGCGCGGCGCAGGGATTGCTGGCCGTTGGCAATCGCTTGGGTGAAGAAGGGATCGAGCAACAAATTGCTGAGATCGGGATCGGCATCAAACGCCGCTTTGATTTCCACCAAAAAGGCCGAGCGGATGATGCAGCCACCGCGCCAAAGCATGGCGATTGCGCCCAGCTTGAGCGCCCAGCCGTGCTGCTTGGCCGCTGCGCGCAGCAGCTGAAAGCCCTGGGTGTAGGAGATGATTTTGGCGGCATAGAGCGCTTGGCCGATGTCGTCGATGAGCGCCCGCGCATCGCCTGTGAATTTGTAGCTCGGGCCAGGCAGCACCGGCGCGGCCAGCACTCGCTCGTCTTTCATGGCCGAAAGCGCTCGGGCAAACACGGATTCGGTGATCAGCGTGAGTGGCGAGCCCAAATCGAGGGCGGTGTTCACCGTCCATTTGCCAGTGCCTTTTTGGCCTGCTTTGTCGAGGATTTTGTCCACCAGCGGCTGGCCGTCTGCGTCGCTCGTTGCCAAAATTTCCCGGGTGATTTCGATCAAATAGCTGCTCAGTGGGCCTTGGCTCCATTGGCTGAACACGGCGTGCATTTGCGGCGCGCTTAGGCCCAGCAGCTTGCGCATCAAATCGTAGGCCTCGCAAATGATTTGCATGTCGCCGTATTCGATGCCGTTGTGAACCATCTTCACGAAATGCCCTGCGCCGCCCTCGCCAATCCATTCGCAGCAGGGCACGCTGCCAAGCGCTGCATCGTCCACCTTGGCAGCAATGGCTTGGAAAACCGGCTGGATGTGCGGCCAAGCCGCACCCGAGCCGCCAGGCATGATGCAAGGGCCGAGCAGCGCACCTTCCTCTCCGCCTGACACGCCCGCACCCACGTAGAGGATGCCGAGTGCTTCCAGGCTTTTGAGCCGCCGGGCCGTATCGGCAAAGTGCGAGTTGCCCCCATCGATCACGATGTCGCCCGCACTGAGCAAGGGCGTGAGCGCCGCCAAGCATTGGTCAACCGCTTTGCCCGCCGGCACCATGAGCATGATGCGGCGGGGCAGAGCCAGGGAATCGACGAGTGCCGCCCAGGAGTGGCAGGGGGTGATGGCGTGGCCGCTTCCCCGCCCGCTCGCGAAGGCGTCCACTTTGGCAGAGTCCAAGTCGTACACCGACACCGCAAAGCCCTTGCTTGCCATGTTGAGCGCCAAGTTCTCACCCATCAAACCAACACCCACGAGGCCAATCTCAGAAAGCATGCTGCAAATCCCGTTTTGGAAGCTCAGCAAGACCCCCTTGCAGCCCGCGATGGGCGCAAGGGGGTTTTGCAGAGCTTCTTGCAAGTCAAATCAAAGTCGAATCAACGTCGGCTCCTTGCCCACCCGGTTCATGCCAAATGTCGCCGAGTCAGTTGCCGGATGCGGCAGGAGAGCCAGATGAACCAGAAGAATCCTTATCCGAAGGCGAGCGCAAGACCTGAATACGACCCGGGGTGCCCTCTCGGGGTTTATCCAACTTCGCCATCATCATGTGGATGGCTGTGATTTCATCGCTGGGAATGAGTTGATGCAACCACACTGCGATGTGAAAATTAATTTTATCGCCGGTGGAGTATCCGGTTACTGGCCGCAAGCTGCTCGATAAAATTTTGGTTGCAATTTCTATTGCTTGTACTTTTGAAACAGGCGCTTCGATCAAAAATAAAAAGTGATTGTCGTTATAGCGTGCCACGGTATCGATTTCTCGCACTGTTTTTGCCAATCTTCTGCCCAATGTCGACAAAATCTGAGAGCGGCTGCTTGCCGATCCGATCTTCAAAAACTCTTCGTAGTCGGTCCAACGAACGAGAATCGCGGCGCAAGAATGGTCGAAGCGCTTGCTTCTGCCGATGAAATGAGCAAAGCGAATCATGGCCACTTCTTTGGTCCACAGGCCTGTGGAGGCCTC
>JAAFHN010000434.1 GCA_013298415.1 Comamonadaceae bacterium | reverse complement strand
GGCTTCGCACCACCGCATCATCCGCTACGCCAGCGAAAAGGGCATGCTGGATACGCCTCGCACCACGCTCGTCGCCTGCTTGCTGCAAAAGGGCGTGGGCTACTGGGTGCACTGCGGGGATTCGCGGCTGTACTTGGTGCGCGATGGCCTGGTGGCAACCCGCACGCGCGACCACTCCTACATCGAGCAAGCGCAGTCTGAGCGCATCACGCAGCTGGATCGCATCAACCGCAATGTGCTCTTCACCTGCCTCGGCTCGCCGAGCAAGCCGATTTTCGATGTGAGCGGCCCCACGCAGATGCTGCAGGGCGATCGGCTGCTGCTGTGCTCCGATGGCCTTTGGGGCACCCTGGACGACCCCGAAATCGGCAAAACCATGCAGGCTTACCAAGTGGCTGAGGCAGTGCCTGAGCTGGTGGAGCAAGCCCTGCGCAAAGCCGGTGCAACGAGTGACAACGTGACGGCCGTGGGCGTGGAGTGGGAAACTCCCGATCAATTCGAGTCCACCCGTGGCATTTCCACGGAAGACATCTCCGACGGGGTGTTTGCCTCCACGATCCAATCTGGCATCTTGGGCACCACGGGCGTAGACGACTTGGACGACGCCGCCATTGAGCGCCAGATTGCCGAAATCAACGAGGCCATCCGCCGTTCCAAGCGAGGCTGACCCGGCTCGGCGCAGCATTCCAGGATGGGCCGCAAGGCCCATTTCACTTTTCACCCCGCTTCTTCACCGCTATTCACAGACTGCCAAGGCAGCTTTCCACATGAGCACACTCCCATCTCGCCAAACCCGCGCGGCCAACGCGCTTCGTCCTGTGACCATCGAGCGCCAGTTCACGGTGCATGCCGAAGGTTCGGTGCTCATCAGCTTCGGCCAAACCCGCGTGCTGTGCACCGCGAGTGTGGAAGAACGCGTGCCACCTCACAAAAAGGGCTCGGGCGAGGGCTGGGTGACGGCTGAGTACGGCATGCTGCCGCGCTCCACGCATGAGCGCATGTCGCGCGAGGCGGCCAAGGGCAAGCAAAGCGGGCGCACGCAAGAAATTCAGCGCCTGATTGGCCGCAGTTTGCGGGCCGTCTTCGATTTGAAGGCGCTGGGTGAGCGCACGATCACGCTGGATTGCGACGTGCTGCAAGCCGATGGCGGCACGCGCACGGCAGCGATCACAGGCGCGTTTGTGGCTGCGCAAGATGCAGTGGCCAAGCTGATGGCCGCAGGCAAACTGCCTGCATCGCCGATCAAAGACCACGTGGCCGCGATCAGCGTGGGCATCGTCCAGGGCGAGCCGCTGCTCGATTTGGAATACACCGAAGACTCGGCCTGCGATACCGACATGAACGTGGTGATGACTGGCGCTGGGCACTACGTGGAAGTGCAGGGCACAGCCGAGGGCGCGGCCTTCAGCCGCCAAGAGATGGCGAAACTGCTTGACTTGGCTGAGAAGGGCATCGCTGAGCTGGTGGCGGCTCAAAAGGCGGCTTTGAAGAGCTGAGCAAGTCTTTTTGATGTGAAATTACCCGACAAAGACCATACCTCAGATGCGCCAACCCGTCCGTTCGGGCTGAGCCTGTCGAAGCCCCTGGCGATGCCCAACGACCAAGCTCAGGGCGAACGGGTTTCTGTCTGAGGCATGGTCCTACTCAGGTGAAATCAATCCTCTGTCCAGGTATTTATTACATCCAGTGCTACAGAAAACGAAGTCATCATGAAACTCGTTTTGGCCTCCAACAACGCAGGCAAGCTCGCTGAGCTGGTGCCGCTCTTTGCGCCGCTGGGCTACGAGCTGGTCACGCAGGGCAGCTTGGGCGTGCCAGAGGCCGAGGAGCCTTTTCATACCTTTGTGGAAAACGCACTGGCTAAAGCGCGCAACGCCGCCGCGCACACCGGATTGCCCGCCGTGGCTGATGATGCGGGCCTGTGTGTGGAAGCTTTTGGCGGCTTGCCCGGCGTGCAAACGGCTTACTACGCCACGCAGTTTGGCCTGCCCAAGGGTGATGCAAACAATGTGAAAACGCTTCTCCAGCAGTTGAAGCACCACACCAACCGCCGAGCCGCACTCGTGAGCACGATCGTTGCCGTGCGCAGCCCACAAGACCCGGAGCCGCTGATTGCCGTGGGCCGCGCCGCCGGCACGGTGCCGCTGGAGCCGATCGGCGATGGCGGTTTTGGCTTTGATCCCGTGCTCTACATCGAAGCGATGGGCTGCACCTTCGCGCAAATGACACCTGAGCAAAAGAACCAGCACAGCCATCGCGGCAAGGCGGCGCGCCGCATGATTGATCTGATGCGCGACGCATGGCAGTGATCCCGATCCGTCCAGTTGATGCCAGCGCCAGCGCGGCTGCCACGCTGCACCGAGGCGGCACGCTGAGCCTGACCAGCCTGCCGCCGCTCAGCCTCTACGTTCACATTCCGTGGTGCATCAAAAAATGCCCGTATTGCGACTTCAATTCGCATGAGCCGCGAAGTTCAGTGGACGAGGCAGCCTACATCGCCGCATTGATGACGGATTTGGAAGCCGCACTGCCGCTGATTTGGGGTCGCAGCGTGCAAACCGTGTTCATCGGCGGCGGCACGCCTAGCCTCTTTTCACCCGACTCCATTGATGCGCTGCTGGGCGGCCTGCGCGCCCGCTTGAAGCTGGCACCCGATTGCGAAATCACGATGGAGGCCAACCCCGGCACCTTTGAGCGCGAGCGCTTTTCGGCATTTGCGCAGGCGGGCGTCAGCAGGCTCTCGATTGGCGTGCAAAGCTTCAATGACTCGCATTTGAAATCGCTGGGCCGTGTGCATGACCGCGCGCAAGCGATTGCAGCCGTTGAAGAAGCCGCGCGCTCGTTTCGCACCTTCAATTTGGATCTGATGTACGCCTTGCCCGGCCAAGCCCTCGCAGACTTGCAAGCCGATTTGGCCCAAGCGCTCGCGTTTTCGCCGCCGCATTTGAGCGTGTATCACTTAACCATTGAGCCCAACACCCTCTTTGCCACACGCCCGCCACCCAACCTGCCGGATGACGACTCGGCCTACGCCATGCTGGACGCGATCACCGAGGCCACGGCGCTCGCGGGCTTGCAGCGCTACGAAGTCTCGGCGTTTGCCAAACCCGCCCACCGCTGCGCCCACAACCTGAACTATTGGCAGTTTGGCGACTACTTAGGCATCGGCGCTG
>JAAFHN010000318.1 GCA_013298415.1 Comamonadaceae bacterium | reverse complement strand
AGGATCTCGATGTTTTTGTCGCCGCCCTCGTTTTGCTTGGCCGTCCAAAGGCGTTTGCGCGCCTCGGCGCTTTGGCCCACTTGCATGTAGGGCAAGTAAGCCGGGTAGCTCATGTCCACGATGATTCGGCCCTGCGCGTCGGTTTTGCGGGCCTTGAGCCAGTTCTCGGGCATGCCCTGCACTTCCTCGGCCGTCATCAGCACGGTGCTGCCGTCTTCGCGGATGTTGCGATCAAAGGCTTGGCGCAGCACTTCCAGGCGGTCGATGATCGCCTTCATGCGATCCCGCTGCGCTTGGGGCAGGGTCACGCCTGTGTCTTCAAAGCCTTCAACCAGGGCTTTTTTGAGTTGCGCATCAATCGCGTCTTTGGCCTCGGCTTTTTGCAGGTTTTGGTAAAGCTTTTCGTTTTGGAACAGGCCTGAGGAAAACGCGGTGAGCTCTGTAGAACAGGCCTCGGCGGCCTCTCGGGTTTTCTTGTCAAGAAACACGTTGGAAATCAAGCTCGCCGGGCCGTCGGCTGCTTGAATGCCCGCATCCAACACGTTCCACTCGGCCAAAAAGCCCTTGCCCGAGGTGTTGCGCTCCATTCGCGCCACTTGGGCTTTGGCGCTTTTGAGGGTTTTGTCGCACAAGCTCGCCATGCTTTTGGCATTCACGATGGGCAAGTAGCCCTGGCCGGAGAGTTGGGCGTGCGCGCTGCTTGTGGCCGTGGCGAAGACTGCCGCGCTGGCGAGGGAGAGGCAAAGGGAGAGGCTAGATCGGCGCATGGGTGCAAACCTGGAATCGGAAACCCTGAATTGTCAGCGAAAGCTGACAGCTGCTTCGCTACAGTCGCGGCATGGTTTTGCCCCAACTCTCTCCCAAGCAAGTGCGTTGGGCGCTGATCGTGGTCACGGTGATTTTGGCGATTGCTGCCTGGGCGATTGGCCGCTACTTGAGCCCTGCGCCGCCCAAAACGGTGTCGATGAGCACAGGCGCTGCGGGCGGCGCGTATCACGCCTACGGCGAGCAATACGCAAAAGCACTCGCTGCGCAAGGCATTCAGTTAAAGCTCATGCCTTCCACCGGCTCGATAGAAAACCTGCAACGCTTAAACGACGGCCAGGCAAGCGTGGGCTTGGTGCAAAGCGGCTTGGGCACAGCCTCCACTGACACGGAAGACGATGACGACACCACGCCGCTGCGCTCGCTTGGCATCGTTTCCTACGAGCCAGTGTGGATTTTCAGCCGCCTAGCGGGTGTGGAGGCGGGATTGGGCGCGCTCAAGGGCAAGAGAGTCTCCATTGGTGTGGAAGGCAGCGGCGCAAGAAAAGTGGCCTTGGACTTGTTGGCTGCCTACGGCTTGAACGCCACCGATGTGAACACGCAAGCCATGACCAACAGCGCCGCCGCCCTGGCACTTAAAGCGGGTCAGCTGGATGCAACGATTTTTGTGAGCTCTGTGAATTCGCCGCTGATCGAAGCGCTGCTGGGCGACCCCGGCATCAAACTCATCTCGCTTGCGCAAACCGGCGGCATTCCCGCGAAGTTGCACTACCTGCAAGCCCTTACCCTGAAGCGCGGCGCGATCAGCCCAGCGCGCGACCTGCCAGCCGTGGACACACCGCTTCTCAGCACCTCGGCCAATTTGGTGGTGCGAGACGATCTTCACCCTGCGGTGGCGTACTTGCTCCTGGAAGCCGCCAAAGACGTACACCGGGCTGCCACGCCGTTTCAACTGCGCGGCGAATTGCCGAGGCTTGCAGGTGTGGACTTCCCGCCCGCGAACGAAGCCACCCGCTACTTCAAGGATGGCAGGCCTTTCTTGCAGCGCTACCTTCCCTTTTGGCTGGCGAATTTTGTGCAGCGGCTCTTGCTGGTGATCGTGCCGCTTGTGGCGATCATGGTGCCGCTTTTCAAAGTGTTGCCCGGCTTGCTCGACATGCGTGATCGCACCCGGCTGTATCGGCGCTATGGCGAGCTGATGTTTTTGGAAAACGACCTGAAGGCGCGGCAGCTCTCAAACGAGGAAGTGCGGCGCGCCAGAGCGCGGCTCGATGAAATGGAGCGCGACGTGGCCACCATGAAACTGCCGCTCGATTTTTCAGACAAGCTCTACACGCTGCGCCAGCACATTGGCTTCGTGCGCGAGCGCCTGCAGACCGAGCCGACCAACCCCAAGGAACAACCCGCATGAACGCCGCCGAATGCATCGTGATCACCGGAGGCTCCGGCTTTTTGGGCAGCCACCTGGCAAGGCGATTGCTACAACAATCGCAGCAACAAAGTGAACAAATACCAGGACAGAGTGCCGCAAATGCTTCAAAAATCGGCCTGAGTGACCTGTCCAGCCGCCGTTTGGTGCTGCTAGACCGCATGCCACCGCCCTCAGACCTGGCTCGGCACCCGCAGGTGAGCTTCGTGGTGGGCGATGTGGTGGATTTGCTGGCTGCGCCAGCCGAGCAGCCCGCCCTGCCCGCTGACACCACCGCCATCGTTCACCTGGCCGCCGCCGTGAGCGCCGAATGCGAAGCAGACTTTGATCTAGGCATGCGCAGCAACGTGCAAGCCACCACCGCGCTGCTAGACGCTGCCCGAAGGCTCGGCACACAGCCCGTGTTCGTCTACGCCAGCTCGCTGGCCGTGTTCGGTTTCGGCGCAGGTTTGCCCACGCCGGAGGTGATTGACGACTTCAGCCTGCCCACGCCGCAGGGCAGCTACGGCATCCAAAAATTCATCGGCGAGCAGCTGGTGGCCGACTATGGCCGCAAAGGCTTCGTCCGCGCCCGCAGCGTGCGGCCGATGACGGTGAGCGTGCGCCCAGGCAAGCCCAATGGCGCGGCAAGCGGCTTTTTGAGCGGCATGATCCGCGAGCCGCTGGCAGGCGTTGCGGCCAATGTGCCGGTGTCGCCTGATTTGCAAGTGGCGCTTGCAAGCCCAAGCAACACCGTCTCAGGCCTGGCCTGCGCACTGCATGCCAGCGATGCCGAATGGGGCCCGCGCACGGCGATGAACCTGCCTTCGATTCGCGTGAGCGTTGGCGAAATGGCCGTAGCCCTGAAGCGTGTGGGTGGCGTGTCAGCCCACGGCTTGCTCACTTGGCAACGCGACCCCGCTGTGGAGCGGCTGGTGTCGTCTTGGCCCGCGCAGCTGCGCTTTGACCGCGCGGCCAGCTTGGGGCTGGTGGCCAACGAATCCTTTGATGCCATCGTGGCCGAGCACCTCGCCTGGATGGCTGAAAGACCCCAAGCCTAGGTTTGCCCCGATTGCAGTGACAGCCTCATTGGGTTGCAATGCAGGGTTTGTTTGATTCTTTTGACCCTTGGAGACAACATGAAATTGAATGCTTTGCTGGCCGCAGTGGCCTTGGCCGTGTCTGCTGGTGGCGCGTTTGCACAAACCACCATGCGCATCAGCATCTCGGTGGCGCAAAACTCCCACCAAGGCGTGGCGATTGACACGTTCGCGAAAGAGGTGGAAACGCGCACCGCAGGCCGCATCAAAGTGCAGCCTTTCTATTCGGGCGCTTTGGGCGGCGAGCGCGAAAGCATCGAGGCTGTGCAGCTTGGCACGCAAGAGCTCACCTTCTCGTCCACAGGCCCCGTGCCCAATTTCGTGCCCGAGGCGCGGATTTTGGACATCCCCTTCCTGTTCCGCGACAAAGCCCACGCCAGGGCGGTGCTCGATGGCGCCATCGGCCAAGACATGCTCACCAAATTCGACGGCAAGGGCTTCAAAGCCTTGGCGTGGGGCGAAAACGGTGTGCGCCACATGACCAACAGCAAGCGCGCGGTGAACTCGCCCGACGACCTGAAGGGCCTGAAGATGCGCACGATGGAAAACCCGGTTCACATCGCCGCCTACAAAGGCTTTGGCATCGTGACCACGCCGATGGCCTTCCCAGAAGTGTTCACCGCGCTCCAACAAGGCACGGTTGACGGCCAAGAAAACCCCTTGAGCGTGATCATGGCGGCCAAGTTTGCGCAAGTGCAAAAGCACATTTCGCTCACCGGTCATGTGTATTCGCCCGCCATCTTTTTGATGAACAAGGCCAGCTTTGACAAGCTCTCCGCCGCCGACAAAGCCTCATTCTTGGAAGCCGCAAAAATTGGCGCCGCCGCAGGCCGCGC